>JAGMDA010000325.1 GCA_023128935.1 Candidatus Eiseniibacteriota bacterium
GCCGCTGGCCGTGATCTTCCGCGACGCCCTCCACTATGTTCCCCTTGGAGAGAAGCGCACCCAGGAGGCTATCACCGAGGCGGGAGAGCGGCAGGCGGAGCTGTTGGAGAGGAACGTCGGCGGTCTGGCGACTATTGCTGGAGGAGCTCCGCTGCTGGGCTTTCTGGGCACCGTGCTCGGCATGATCCAAGCCTTTCAGCGCATCGAGAGCTTGGGCGGCAATGTGGATGCCAGTGTTCTGGCTGGCGGTATCTGGGCCGCACTGCTCACAACTGCAGCGGGGCTCACAGTGGCGGTTCCAGCCTTCTTCTTTCATAACTACATCGTCAGCCGGATTCATTCGGAGATCCTGACGATGGAGGATCGCTCGCGCGATCTGATGATCCTACTTACTATAGGAGAGGGTAGGGACATCGCCGGAGGGGAATAGGGAGCAAGGGTGGCATCCAGCCCGGAACGGGGCAATTCGATGAGGATATAGGGTCATGCGGTTTTCAAAGCGAAGGCGCCTTGTCGGTGCGCTTGAATCGACAGCCATGGCTGACATTATTTTTCTGCTGCTGATTTTCTTTCTTCTCTCGTCATCCTTCATTCTGCAAACTGGTATCAAGGTGGAGTTGCCGAAGGTCAGCAGGACTGAGAAGGAAGCCAGGAAAGACATCGTGGTTACGATCACCGCCGAGGAGAAGCTCTACCTGGATGGCATCAAGACTTCCTGGGCGGATTTCCGGGAGCGATTGAGGGGCAGGCTGGAAGACACCGGATCGCGCACAGTGATCGTCAAGGGCGACGAAGCCGTCAGCCTTGGCCGCACCGTGCAGGTCATGGATATCGCACGACAGCTTGGTGCCGAGCGGCTAGCTATTGCTGCCCAACCGCTGTCCGAGCGGGAGAGGCGATAGGGGCTTGAGTCTCATGGGATCCAGGAACCTGCTTCTCTCTTCCGAGGACCCTTGGGGACATAGAGGGGGAGAGAGTGCACGCATCTGGGCGATTCTGTTCTCGCTCATTTTCCACGCGGGTTTGCTCTACCTAGCCGGGGACTGGATTGGGCAGCGAACCCTGGATACACCGGAAGGTCCTTTTATTGTGAGCCTCGTTTCGATCGTGCCTGATCCTGCTCCCACAGAACGGGAAGTTCCGCGCAGCAGGGAGCTTGAAATCGCAGAGACCGAGCATCCGCCTGATGCACACATCGAGAAGGTTTTATCAGAGCCTGTGGAAGGCCTTCCTGATGCACCGTTGCTCGAACCGATGGATGAAGGCCCTACCCCTCCTACGCTGATTGAAGTAGCGCGTGGGGAGAGCACAGCTGCTGACTCTGGCGTCCTTCCCCCCAAGCGCCGGGACGTTGCGGGAGAAGCCGCCGAGAGGCTGATTGAACAACTGGAGACCTTGCCGCGGTGGCCCCAAATAGTAGTCTCTATGCCATCAGAGGTTGAGGTTGCGGATTACCCCGAAGCTCGCCCGGGAGCGGAATTCGGTATCGAAGGTCCTCTGGGCGAGAGAGGCTTGATATACTTTGAGAAGCCGCATTATCCTACGTGGGCGAAAGAGAAGGGGATCGAAGCCGCGCTGCGATTCGCTTTCTCGGTTTCACCCGAGGGCAATGTGATTCGGATCCAGACCCTGCAGAAAAGCGCTTGCTCGGAACTGGAGTCGCTGGCGCGACAGGCAGTATCGCGCTGGCGCTTTGAACCGTTGCCGCTGGGTCAGGAGAGAATAGAGCGAGGGGAAGTTCCGATTATCTGGGATCTGCGGCGTTCCGGTTCTAAGGGAGAGTGATATGGCAAAGACCATGACAGCACGGAAGTTGGATCCCGAGGTTGCCCTTCAGTGCCTAGTGGGCATGGACGTCGGGTTGCTCCTCATTGGTGCCCGGGGGGAGATCCGCTACATGAATCCCAGGGCTGGAGAGATCCTAGAGGTTCATGCCGAGGATGTCGTGGATGCATCGGTGTGTGACCTGCTGGGGCTTTCCCAACAGGGCCCCCTGGGCTCAGAAGGGCAAGTCTGGCGCACATTCTCGATGCCACACACGCAGATCCTGGCAAAGCACGGCGAGAAGGAGTTGACGCTGGAGTGCCGCGTATTCCCACTACGAAGCAGATCGCAGGGGGATGGGGGAGTGTTGCTGCTAGAGGATATATCTGAATCGGCGGAGGAGCTGGAATTCCAGCGAAACATAGACCGCTTCAGCTCGATCGGGAATCTCTCAGCGGTGATCGCCCATGAGATCCGCAACCCACTGACCGGCATTCGCACGACCATCCAGCTCGTGCAAACCAAGCTGCCGGAGGATTCGGCACTCACCGAGGATCTTGACGATACGATTAAAGAGTTGGATCGAATCGAGCAGTTCACGACTGATCTGCTCCAGTTCGAACGGCCCAAGATCTCCGAACTCAGCCAGGCCAATATCAACGAAGTAATCGAAAAGGTGCTGAGCCACGTTGCACTCCGGTGTTCGGAGATGGGCATCCAAGTGAAGTCGGAGTTGGGCAGCGATCTACCGGAGATCCCACTGGACTCCGATGCGGTCCGCCAGGCGCTGCTCAACATAGTATTGAACGCGCTGGATGCCATGCCCGAGGGCGGCTCGCTGCGGGTCACCTCTTCCACGCGCCGGTATCGCACGCGCCGGGCGGTTGAGATTGCGATAGCAGACACCGGTAGCGGTATATCCCCTCAGGTAATGGAGAAAATCTACGACCCCTTTTTCACAACGCGCGGCACGGGGGGGACAGGACTGGGTCTCTCAATCAGTCTGCAGATTGTGAAGGAACATGAGGGTCGCATCTATGTTCGCAACCGTTCCCAGGGCGGTGTGATCTTCCGCCTATCGTTCCCCGTTCCCGAAGAGATCGGGGAGTGAAACAAAGCTGCGAAGAATGTGAACTGCCTGAAAGGCAACTGCGGAGCAACCTGAGGTTTGGCGAAACAGGGGCTGTTGGGAGCGGGATCATAGGCTAGGAGAGTTGTAGCTGTGCGAAACACCGAGATCGGCACAACCAGGGTTCTCGTAGTCGACGATGAACCTCTGGTGCGCAGAAGTGCCAGGCGCCTGTTGGCGGGTGAGGGATATGAAGTTCTCACCGCCGCGACGGCGGCTGAAGGTGTTGCGGTCTTCGAATCTTCGCGCCCGCAGGTCGTCGTCTTGGATATCAAGCTGCCAGATGAGTCGGGGCTGGATCTCCTACCCCGGCTCCGCAAGGTAGATCCCTCTGTTCAAGTAATCATGATTACCGCGTATGGCGAGGCACGGGATGTCGTTCGCGCCATGAAGCTGGGTGCGACGGACTTCCTCAAGAAGCCCTACGATCTAGGGGAGCTGTTGCATGCGGTCCGCAGCGCTGCAAGGAGCTTTGCACGCGAGAAACAGCTCAAGGTTTACCGCAAACGAGAACGGGCCCGTTACGCTAGGGAGCAGATGATCGGCGAAAGCCCAGCGATGCTCCGGGTCAAGGAGCTGGTACAGAAGGTGGCGCGGTCGGATGCAACCAATGTGCTAGTGACTGGCGAGAGCGGTACTGGCAAAGAGCTTGTTGCCCGTGCAATCCACTTCGAGTCGGGCCGCCGAAAAGCTCCGCTCATTGATATCAACTGCTCGGGGTTTCAGGAGAACCTGCTGGAGAACGAGCTTTTCGGGCACGAGCGGGGGGCCTTTACGGGAGCCAACTACCTGAAACGCGGCCTGGTGGAGCTCTGTGATGGCGGGACACTCCTGCTGGATGAGGTGGCGGACATGCCGCCACAGGTGCAGGCGAAGCTGCTGCGTTTTATCGACAATAAGACCTTCCGCAGGGTTGGTGGTAACGTCGATGTCTCCGTGGACATCCGCGTGATTGCCGCAACCAATGCGGATCTCGAAGAGCGGATCTCGGAAAAACGCTTCCGGCGCGACCTGTACTTCCGATTAAAGGTCGTCTCCATCAACCTGCCCCCATTGCGAGAACGTGGTGAAGACATACTGCTGCTGGCCACCCGGTTCCTGGACCGCTTTAGCCACCAGTTCAAAAAGGACTTCCGGCTCATCAGCAATGAGGCTGCCTCGCTGCTGTGCGGTTACACGTGGCCTGGCAATGTCAGGGAACTACAAAACCTGCTCGAGCGCGTTGTGCTTCTTGAAGACGGTCCTGAACTGATGGTTGCCCACCTGGCGCCCAATATCCAGTGGCGGGATATCGCTCACGAAACCAGTGTTGCTCAGTTGCCGACCGACGTGTGTGAGATATCTGAGGAGATGGGGTTGCAGCGTTTCTGCGGGGACATCGGCCGGAGTATTGGTACGGGGAGCATGACGCTACGCGAGCTTGGGGATGCCTATATCCGGTTTGTCCTTGAGGAATGCGGCGGCAACCGAAGCCGGGCAGCGCGCGTGCTCAGCATATCCCGGCAGGGCTTGATCGATCGTATTCGGAGAATGCAGAGAGAGGAAGATCAAGACGCATCCTATGTCGCGGCCTACCCTCGCTCTTGATCAGGCCACGCGCTGCTTGTGCTACTGTACAGAATATTGGCATGTACAATTTATTGCCAGACTGCTAACTGCTGAAATTTCAATAGAATAGCGCTTAGCATTCCGCTATCTGTAAGTCTTCCTTGCAGTTGTCGCGCTACTTTGCCAGATGTCAGCTGAGCCTGAAATCAGTCACGATTCGGCATATACTTGTCATACAAGAAGTTACGTGGTCTGCCAAATGGAGAGCACGCCACGGCACGAGATGTGCCGGTGTCGAGTGACAGGGGGTTGTGGGTGAAATATAGAGTGCTGATAGTCGATGACGAGGCGCTTCTGGTCAGAACGCTCTCACAGGCGTTCCGTGATGCGGACTATGAAGTCATGGCGGCAGAGTCGGCGGAGAAGGCGCTGGAGGTCTTGGATGCAGGCACCCAATTCGACCTCATGCTGCTCGATAATCGGCTGCCCGGCAAGTCGGGACTGGAGCTTCTCAGATTGTTGGGCAAGCCGCTCCCGATGCGAGTCGTGCTCATGACAGCTTACGATACGAACGAAACGTATCAAGAAAGTGTCCGCCTTGGGGCGGATCTGTATTTGAACAAGCCCTTTGATTTGAAGGCCTTGCTTAGCAAAGCCGCTGAACTCGTGGCGAAGGGGGCGAGGGCCTAGGCCCACGCCTGGTACTAGGGCCCTAACGGAGGGGGTGAATCGCGATGGCAATGGCGAAGAAGAAGGTGGCCAAGAAGAGGAAGGTGACTAAGAAAAGGAAGGTCACTAAAAGGAAGGTGACTAAGAGGAAGGTGACCAAGAGGAAGGTGACCAAGAGGAAGGTGACCAAGAGGAAGGTGACCAAGAGGAAGGTGACCAAGAGGAAGGTCACCAAGAGGAAGGTCGCCAAGAGGAAGGTGACCAAGAGGAA
>JAGMDA010000326.1 GCA_023128935.1 Candidatus Eiseniibacteriota bacterium
CTCAGGCGCCTCGTCCGCCCTTGGCAGAGCGGATGCGCCCACGAACGCTGGACGAGGTCGTGGGGCAGGACCACCTGACCGCGCCCGGTGCTGTGCTGCGGCAGGCGGTCGAGTCGGGCGAAATCCCATCCATGATTCTTTGGGGACCGCCGGGGTCGGGCAAGACCACCCTGGCGCGCATCTTGGCGGATATTTCTGGCTATCGCGCCGATTCCTTCAGCGCTGTTCTTTCAGGCGTAAGGGACATACGCCGAGTGGCTCAGGAGGCCATCGCGGCACGCAGGCTTCGCAGACTGCGCACGCTTCTCTTTGTCGATGAGGTTCACCGCTTCAACAAAGCTCAGCAGGATGCCTTTCTACCACACGTCGAGAATGGAACGATTGTGCTGGTGGGTGCGACGACGGAGAATCCCTCCTTCGAGGTTATCAGCGCGCTTCTCTCACGCTGTCATGTCTTCACTGTAAAGAGGCTCGAGCGTGATCACCTAAACATTCTGGCACGGCGGGCCCTTAATGACACAGAGCAAGGTCTTGGTGAAACCGGACTGGCAGTGGAGGAGGCCGCCCTGGCTGGCTTGGTGGATCTCTCCGACGGGGATGCCCGGCAGCTATTGAATGCGCTCGAGACGCTCGCCAATCTGGTTCCGGCCGGCGATGATGGCCGACGCGTCGTGACGAGGGAGGCGCTCAAGAAACTCAAGGAACGCATCACGCTGCGTTCGGATCGTGCGGGGGAGGAACACTTCAACCTGATCTCGGCCCTCCACAAGAGCGTGCGCGGCAGCGATCCGGATGCATCTCTCTATTGGCTGGCGCGGATGCTCGAAGGTGGACAAGACCCACTCTACGTGGCGCGGCGCTTGGTTCGGATGGCGAGCGAGGATGTGGGGTTGGCCGATCCGGCGGCCTTGATGCTGGCGATGTCGGCCAAGGAAGCCGTGCACTTCCTCGGGATGCCCGAGGGCGCCCTGGCGCTGGCTGAGGCGACCGTCTATATGGCGCTGGCACCCAAGAGCAATAGCCTCGAGGGAGCCTACAACCGGGCGCGGCGGTGCGCGGAGGATACCGGCACCCTCCCCGTTCCGGTCCACTTGCGCAATGCGCCAAGGCGCCTGATGAAAGAACTCGGCTTCGGGCGCGAATACAAATATCCGCACGACTACCCTGGGCGCTGGGTGAAGGAGGACTACTTCCCGGAGGGCCTACGAGCCCCGAGCTTCTATCGGGCCTCCGACCAGGGTCGGGAGGCAAGGCTGTGGACCCGGCACCTGGAGCGGATCCGCCGCGCCGCTGAGGCCCAAGCGGGCAATTGTCCTCGGGATGAAAGGCGTTCTCGGGATGAGACGCGCCCTCAGGATGAGAAGCGTTCTCAGGACGGGAAGTGTCCTCAGGGCGGGACGAGTCCTCAGGATGAGATGCCCTGTTCAGATGAGGCACCTGCGCCGGAGGGTACTGATACCGGAGTAGGATGAGGGCGAGAAACGGGAACAGGCTTGACTCTGAACCCCGGGATAGCGCACACTCCCCCGATTGCTTCCATGTCCCTATC
>JAGMDA010000327.1 GCA_023128935.1 Candidatus Eiseniibacteriota bacterium
TGAATCGAGCATTTACTTTCCAGTCCACTTATTCCGCACATATTCCCGCCCAGCTCAAGGTTGATCCCACTGAGCGCGGGCAACGCTAACAAAGGGCCCCACGCGTGATCAAGGAGTTTGCGGCAGGGATTCCACACCGCAAATGCGTCACTACTGTAGAAGCGTCATGGTGAAACCAGCTGCCAACGGGATCCTGATATTGTCATCCAATGGGACCGGCAGCAGCTCAATAAGCGTTGCCATGACCGCGCCGCCAACGATCTGGATCATGGTGAGATCAAGCCCGGCATTCTGCTGAAGCTGTCCTCCCAGGCGGATCACCCAGCCTGTGGCCATGCATACTGCAAAGCAGGCTAGGCTTCCCTCGAGCGTCTTGCCGAAGACCCGTATGCGGCCGATCGACTTGCCTACGAGCGCAGCGGCCGAGTCTCCTAGAATCAGGAAGGCGATCGCCGCTACCGCAATGGGCTTCTCAAAGGCATAGGCGCAGATCAGGCTGGAGAGCATCAGATAGGTGGCACCCAGAAGGTTATAGCGCTCGTGATCGCGGACTAGGCGCCCAAAGAAGATGAAGAAGAAGGTGCGAATCCGCGGTTGGTTGAGCCGGATCACATCGATCAGAAAAACGATCCCGCACAGGGAGATGAGAATCCTGCGCCCCGTCTTCTCGGAAGTGAAGTAATAGCCCAGCGGGATTAGGATCGCCGAGAGGTGGACCCCCTTGCGCCACATTTCGCCGAACCACCGCATGCGCATTTCCTCGCGGAGTAAGTTTCCCTGCCCAACCCGGACTTCTCACGAACCCTCTGCTGCGGCCGCGTATATGCAAACCCTGACCGCTTACACTGCCTAATAGAAAGGTCCGCGTCAATGGACCAGAACAGCGCCGGCCTGCTCAGGGAGCCTGGCTACCACTGCCCTCCGCATCGAGGGTACTGCCAACGCCTTGAGCACCCTGGTGCACCGAAACCCCGTTGGGATAGCAAGCTAGGTAGCTCCAGTAATGGGCCAGGACACTCTTTACGAACTTGCGCGTCTCGGCGAAGGAGATGCCATTGACATAGCTGTCCCAATCGGTGTATCCCGGGTCGCTGCTCTTCCAATTGGAAAGCCATCGCTCCGCATGGTCGAGCCCAGCGTTGTAGGCCGCCAAGGACATCGGCACCGAACCATCCGTCTTCTCAAGCAGTTCTGCCAGGTGCGCCGCTCCGAGCAGGATGTTGTCTAGTGGGCGCTCCAGATCCATGGCCCCGAGTGCTAGGGAATCCTCGAGCCGGCGGGCGGTCCTAGGCATTAGCTGCATCAATCCGATTGCCCCGGCGCGAGACCGCACTGCCGGCTCCAGCAGGGACTCCTGACGCATCACGGCCAGGATAAAGCCCGGGCTGAGTCGGAAGCGGGCGGAGGCCTGTGCGATCTCGGCTGAGAAACCGACCGGATAGCGCTCCCGCGGATTCTGCGTGCGGAGGCCCTGAAGGATCGAACGACCGAAATCCCCCAAGCCCCGGTACAGCGTTGCCATCTCTGCAGCATCGCGGGCATGGTGCCCTGGCAGCGTCGCCCAGAGCGAGCGCGCCCAGGCCCGGTAGCCGAACGCCAGTAACAGAACCCCCGCCTCCGCGGAGGGGTTTCCTTCAACCGAGCTTAGGATTCTCTCGGCAGCCTCCAGCGTGCAGACCGGCTCACTCTGCGGCCAATCCCAGCCCTGGGGATTCCGAATCTCAGCGCTCAGTGCCAACCAGATCTGGGAATGCTGTAAGGCCTTGGACTCATCGGCGCCCTGCCGGGTAAATGTGTTGATTGCGTAAGCCGATCGCAGTGCGAAGTACCCGGGATCCGCTTCTCTGGACGCTGCTTCGAGGTAGGCTTGCGGATCGGACTTCTCCGAAAGCAGGGCCCGCCACAGGCAGGGGCCACCGACCTGGTCTGACTGGGCTCTCGCGCAGAACTCCTCCAGTCGATGCAGTGCTGCTTCCCGCTCCCCTGCCCTATAGCTGCACAGCAAGGCGCGCAGGTGTGCCTCGGGTGCCATTTCATCGTTTGGGAAATGGCTAGCTAGCCTGGAGAAGGCCTCCGCAGCCCGCGCCCAATCGAGCTGGTCCTCCAGTTCACGCCCCAATTCCCAGAGCGCCCGGATGGCATCGCAGCGCGCACCCCGCGACGTGATAGGGGTGTTCCCATCCCATAGCGCAGCCTTGCGGAAGGCTTTCACCATCTCCTCTAGCCTTCCCTGGCGCCGCAGGGTGCGTCCGGCAATCAGCTGCGCGCGCTGCTGGCAGCGGGCACTTGCTCCGGAGTCTAACTGTGCCGCGAGCTCCAGAATCGTCCTGTTACGGCGCTCACGGTAGAGGCTGTCAAGTAAGGCCTGCAGAACACGGAGGCTATCGGCGCCACGGAGTTCCGCGGAGCGTTCTCGCCAGGTGCGCAGTGCTACCTCGATGGCGCCACCTTGCGCGAGGCTCACTAGGCAGTCAGCCAAGGGGTCGCCACGGGGGAGCTTCGGGAAACCCAGGATCTCATGGGCCTGTGCTGTGCGCAGCTCCCGCTCCTGCTCTTCGATCTCGCCTCCCCTCGATGCCGCCTGGAAGGCTTGCAGGAAAAGCTCCCTGCGCCCGCCGCGCCGATGCGCTTCAGCTACGATGGTCTGACCGCGCGCGGAGAGGGATGAACCTGGGTCCAGTGTATGAAGCCATGGCTCCATGAGCTGCAACAGACGCCCCTTCTTTCCATGCTCAAGGAGATGGCGCCCGGCGCGGAGCATCAGCAGTCCACGCAGTCGGTGCCGCGGGGAGCGGCGGATCACAGCTAGTGCCTCTGCTCCACCACGCGCCCTATCGATCTGATCCATGGCGCGCACGCGAAGCCAATCGGCGTAACCCTGCAACAATGGTTCCACGGCGCCTGCGAAGCAGCTCGCCGCAGCTTGCCATTGATCAGTGTCATACGCGTGCAGGCCGACCCAGAACCGGATTGTCCCGGCCGGATCCAGATCATGGCCAACATGCGGCCAGTGCCGCTCGAGCCAGGCGAAAGTCGCTGGATCCCGCCCGGCAATCAGGTGCCCGAGGAGCCGCCGTAGAGCCCCGCGCTCATCCGGTGCAATCGTGTCGGTTGCCGTCACGCGCGCGGAGGCCAGGGCAAGCATGTTGGCGTATGCCAACTCGCTGAGCCTTATCTTGCGCGGGCAGAGCTGCATGCGAGCCAGGCGCACCTCTCGTCTCAGGGAATCGGCTTGCGATGCCAGCACGTCCCAGGTGGGGGGGGACTCCAAGGCATCGGCTCGATCCTGACAGAGGCCTAGGGAAGTCAAGCAGGTAACCATAAGAAGCAGACTGCCCAACAGCAAGGGGCCCTGAAGCCTCCGCCAGATGCGATCCATCCCAGCGATCGCCCCCGGCACTGCCGGAGAAGATTCTGTTCCCAACCAGAACCACTCCCCTTGGCGCTGCGCTATGGCCTTTGCGTTCAAGAAAGCAAACCTCCCCGCTTGAGCGGGCCCTTAGTGCATGAACACCCGCTCGCCCGTAAGAAGCATGGCGATCCCATGCTGGTTGCAGGCCGCGATGCTCTCGTTGTCGCGCCTTGAACCACCGGGCTGCACGATCGCGCTCACTCCCATCTGAGCGGCACGGTCCACCACGTCGCGGAATGGGAAGAAGGCATCGCTTGCCAGCACCGATCCCGCCGTCGCATGCCCCGCGCGTTGGGCCTTCAAGAGCGCCACCTCTGCCGCGTCGATCCGGCTCGTCTGACCGCAGCCGAGCCCGATCGATTGCCCGTTCTTGCTTAGAACAATCGCATTGGACCTGACGTGACGTGTCACTCGCCAGGCGAAGTCCAACTCCCTGAGCGTCTCGCCATCGGGCTCTGCCTCGGTCACACACTTCCATTGTGCGGTGCCCGTATGGGGCGGCATCGGTGTCTGCACCAAAACCGCTTCGCCCAGTGAACGGAACCTCAAGTCCGCGGCGTCCGCACCGCCGGAACTCTGCGGTGGAAGGGTCAACAGACGCAGGTTCTTCTTTTTCTTGAGCACGACCTTGGCATCCTCGGCCCAGGAGGGTGCCCCTACCACTTCAAGAAACATGCCGGTCAAAAGCCGGGCCACAGCTTCATCCGCGGGGCGGTTCAGGAGTACGATGCCGCCAAAGGCAGAAAGGGCGTCGCAATCACGAGCCCGCTCAAAGGCCTCCGCGGGACTCGCGCCCAGCGCCACACCGCACGGGGTGCCGTGCTTGATGATGACACAGGCCGTCTCCCCAAACTCTCCCAGGCATTGCCAGGCGGCCCACGTGTCCGCGAAGTTATTGTATGAGAGCTCTTTTCCCTGAAGCTGTGCGACACGCTTCCAGAACCCCTCGCCGCTGATGTAACAGGAAGCCTGCTGGTTCGGGTTCTCCCCGTAGCGCAGGCCTTGCAGCCGCTTCCCGCCGGCCGCCCAGTACTCAGGCATCTCTCTCTCTGCACGGAGGTATCGGTAGATGGCAGCGTCATAGGTGCAGGTGAGCCCGAAAGCCTCGGCGGCCAGCCGCGCAGCCTCCTGCTCCGGGAATTGCCCCGGCGTCTCCGCCAGGCGTGCGGCCACCGCCTCGTAGTGAGACGGAGAGGGCACCACAACAACATGCCGGTGGTTCTTTGCGGCCGCCCGGATCATGGCCGGCCCTCCGATATCGATCATCTCAATGCAACTTGCGCGATCCGCTCCACTGCGGGCAACGGTCTCCTCAAAGGGGTAGAGATTCACGCAGAGCAGATCAATCGGAGCGATGCCGTGGTCTTCGGCCTGCTTCCGATCCTCGGCTCTATCACGCCTCATCAGAAGGCCACCGTGAACCTGAGGCGTCAGCGTCTTGAGGCGTCCCTCAAATAGGTCGGGCAACCCGGAGAGCTGATCAATCGGCGTCACACGCACTCCGCCGCCGGTCAGATGGCGAGCGGTCCCGCCGGTTGAGATGATCTCGATACCTAGCGCATCGAGCGCCCGCGCGAATTCTAGAATGCCGCTCTTGTCATAGACCGATAGCAGTGCGCGTTTGACCTGGATCACCCTCTGCTCCTCCCATGCTTCCGCAAGAAGACACTTCCCCGTTTCCAATCAGCCGGCACGCTAGAGAAACGCTTTCCCTCGAAGGGCGCGCACACTCACATTACCACTTGGGTTGCGCCGCACCCCCCGTCAGCATGTCCTCGGCCATCAAATAGCGTTCCCGGGTCTTGCGAATGATCTCTTCTGGCAATACCGGCGGCGGCGACTCGCGGTCCCAGTCGACTGAGAGCAGGTAGTCACGCAGGACCTGTTTGTCCAGGCTCACCGGCTGTTTGCCACGTCCCACCGACTGCGCTGGCCAGAAGCGCGAGGAATCGGGCGTGAGCACCTCATCGATCAGGGCAATGTTTCCATCGATCCAACCGAACTCGAGCTTGGTGTCTGCGATCACGATGCCGCGCTCTCTGGCGTACGCAGCGCCCTTAGCGTACACCTCTAGGCTCAAGCGTTGAAGATCCTCAGGCAGCTGCGTGCCGAACTGGTCCGCGAGCTGCGCCAAGGTCATCGGCTCGTCATGCCCCTCATCGGCCTTTGTTGTTGGCGTAAAGATCGGCTCAGGAAGAGGATCGAACTGCTTGAGCCCATCTC
>JAGMDA010000328.1 GCA_023128935.1 Candidatus Eiseniibacteriota bacterium
GATGTCCTATGCCGGTACTGCTGTCTCACACACCTCATCCCAATGGTCAAATTCCCTGCATACAGTGCGCGGCACTCTACATCCTCCTAATTCCGCCACGCAGCCCCCGTAGATTGAACCAGCCAGACAACCGGGTCAACCAGGAGTACCCTGACAAGAGCCCTCAAAGGCTCGTTTCCGGCTATGAACTCGGCTATCGGAGGACTGGTCTGGTAGTACCACGTGACAAACCGCGAGCCCGCGGCGCTTTCCAGCAGCACCACATCCCGAAACTCCCGCAACACATCGATCCGTACATCGGTCGGCGTACCGTAGGCTGCGGTGGCGATGAAGCAGGGACTCGGGGGTGGCGTGTCTGTGGTGAACTGCAACTTAGCGCCTTCCATCATGGTCGTGTCGTACTCAAGTTGGGCTTTGAAATCATAGAGGGTGCCGGAGTCGAGCCCGCTAAGTGTCACGGCGTGACTGCCCGATGCTGATTTCGAGACCCAGGAGGTCTCTGTCCAGGTGGCATCAGCAGCTTTCTTCCAGGCAAAGCTCACTTGCACTGAACTGTAGTCTCCCACAGTGTAGTTCAGATTCAGGGTGGCCGAGTCGGTGCCGATGGCAGTCGCATCTTGTGTGCTAACTGTCGGAATGACAAGCGCTTGCGTGCTGAACTGCAACTTGGCACCTTCTATCACGGTTGTGTCGTACTTAAGCTGGGCCTTGAAGTCATAGAGGGTGCCGGAGTCGAGCCCGGTAAGCGCCACGGCGTGACTGCCCGATGCTGATTTCGAGACCCAGGAGGTCTCTGTCCAGGTAGCATCAGCAGCCTTCTTGTAGGCGAAACAAACGTTGACCTCGCTGTATGGCCCTAAGGCATAGCTCATGTTCATGGTGGCTGAGTCCTTGGTGATGGCGGTGGCGGCTTGCGTGGTAACCATCAGGCCCAACTCAGCAGCCGTCAGCCATGGGTCGTAATCGACATTGGCAGAAACGGCATCACCAGTGCCGGGTCCAAATCCTCTCGGCCCATCGTCGGCTCCCCACCAATTGTAGGTGGCGTTGACCGTTACCTCGCCGACATTCAGAACGCCATAGAGCGTGTTGCCGACAATGTTGTTGTAGTGCGCTACCACTACGCTTTGGTCAGTATCAAGATGACCAACAGCGATGCCCATGGTGTTGCACGTGAGCGTGTTGCCCGTTATGGCGGCCTCTGTACCAGGCCCGAAGTAGTCCGTGACCAGAATGCCGGCTGAGACCGAACCATCAACCGATGCGACTCCCCTGCAATCGGTTACGCTGGAGCCTTCAACGGTGATATTTCCGCCATTTCCAGCTTCAAATGCGTAGTCGAGCCAATCACCATCACCTTTGCCGGTGTAGGTGCAACCACTAATGTAAGTGGTAGCCCCAGAGTTAAATGTGAAGACGCCAATCCTCAGTATGTCGCTAAATGTACAGTTAAGCACGTCTACATGTTGGCCGTAGTTATTGATACCACGACCTTGATATCCGCTAGGTGTGTGCGCGATATCGGTGAAGTCACAGCTCTCAACTGTGCCGCCAGCGCTGTCCCCGTGGTAATGGACGGCTGTATGAACAAGCTTACCGGTCCCGTCGAATATCAAGTTTTCAAAGTCGACGGTTGCTCCACCATGAATCTGGAACCACCCTCGACCCGTTGGGCCAATAGCGTTGGCAGTGCCAGTGTCTGTGGTTGGTTTGATTGTTGGTTTGCTGGGAGTAGTTGCACCAGTAATCGTTAGGTTTTTGTTGATTTGTATCATCCCC
>JAGMDA010000329.1 GCA_023128935.1 Candidatus Eiseniibacteriota bacterium
TAAGTGAAGGGGTGCAATCCCGAATGCCTTCAGGGGGCGTGAATCCCCTTTACCAATGTGGAGGCGAGTAGTCCTGAATGGCTGAGGGGGGTTCGATCTTCCTCCCGGAAGTGACGGGAACTGAATCCCGAATCACTATGAAGGGCCCAAATCCAACATGGCAGAATTGACTGGGAAAACCAAGGCGGCCAGCTTGAAGCGCAAGCTCAGCTCCCGGGAGCTGTCGCTTGGATCCTGGATCACACTGGCTCATCCCGCGATAGCTGAGATCATGTGCAAGGCGGGCTTCGAGTGGCTGGTCGTTGATCTGGAGCACAGCGTAATTACAGTCCGCGAGGCCGAAGAGTTGATACGCGTCATCGATCTCTGTGGTTCAGTGCCCCTCGTGCGGTTGTCGGCCAACGACCCAATTCAGATCAAGCGCATGATGGACGCGGGGGCTCGGGGCGTGATCGTGCCCATGGTGAACTCGAGGGAAGAGGCGGAGCAGGCTGTCAGGTCGGTGTACTATCCTCCCAGGGGTGCCCGCGGCGTAGGGCTGGCGCGCGCCCAGGGCTATGGAACGGGCTTTGAGGAATACACCCGCCGGCTGGATACCGATACAATAGTGATCCCCCAAATCGAACACGTCCTGGGCGTGGAAGCGCTCAGCGACATTCTCTCGGTAGACGGTGTAGATGGCTTCATTGTGGGGCCCTACGACCTCTCGGGATCGCTCGGCATTCCCGGAGCGTTCGATCATCCCAAGATGACCGCTGCCATGGAGCGGATCCGCAGCATAGGAGCGCGCGCGGGCAAGTCTGCGGGCCTGCACGTGGTGGAACCGGAAATTGAGGCGCTGCGCCGGAGCATCGAGGAAGGCTACACATTCGTGGCCTACAGCCTCGATATCCGCATGCTGGATACTTCCTGCCGACAGGCGCTGAGGGATCTGGGATGAAGACCACATCTTGTTTCGAACAGATGCGACCCAAGGAGGCCTACGCCGCGATCCTGGAACAGCGGGAACGCGACGGAAACGCCTTCTACGCCCGGCATCACACAGCCTTCGTTGACGTCGACTGCCCGGCGTGTAGCCAAGCCGGAGTGTATGCCTTTACGAAGTACCACCACGAGCACCGCTACTGCCCCGAGTGTCATACGCTCTACTGTTCGCCGCGGCCCTCCGAAGAGCTCTTGAACAACTACTACAATGAGTATGATGCGCCACAGCGCTGGACGCAGCTATTGCTCCAAGCCGACGACGAACGCAAGGCCCTCCAGTATCGACCCAGGGTCGAAGGCATCATTGCCCAAATGCGCCGGCAAGGCGCCTCCCGCGGCGGAGTGGCTGTAGATGTTGGCGCCGGCGCGGGTACCTTCGCTCTCTGCGTGAAGGAGACGGGGTTCTTTCAGGACGTGGTCTGCATCGACATGTCTAAGGAATGCGTCGAGATCTGCCGCCGCAAGGGCCTGCGTTCCCAGCTAGGAAGGATCGTGAATTTGGATGCCGAGAGCGCAGATCTACTGACCATGAATGATCTCATCGAGCATGTGTTCGACCCGGCGTCCATGTTGCGGGATTGCCACCGGGTTTTGAAGCCGGGCGGTTTCGTGGCCATTGCCACTCCCAATGGAAGGGGTTTCGACTTCCTTCTGCTCAAAGAGAGAACTCGAAACATCACACCGCCGGAACACCTCACTTACTTCAATCCGCAATCCCTGGAACGCCTGCTATTGGCCTGTGGATTCAAGACTGTGGCCATGCACACTCCGGGGAAGTTGGATGTGGCGATCATCCTGAAGGAGATTGAGGCAGGGTTTTCATTGAGCGAGCGCAACGAGTTTCTCCACTTCCTCTTTCAGCAGGAACCGAGGACCCTGGAGAACTTCCAGAGTTTTCTGTCGGACAACCGGTTGTCGAGTCATATGCTCTGTATGGCACGCAGAACATAGTGGAGAGCGGCACCCATGAACATTGTCGCAATCATATGCTCTGCATGGCACGCAGAACATAGTGGAGAGTGGTAGCCATGAACATCGTTGCAATCATTCCCGCCCGGATGGGGTCGTCACGCTTTCCCGGGAAACCGATGGCGAAGATCCATGGGATACCCATGATCGGTCACGTGTACCTGCGCACCCGCATGTGCAATCTGCTTGCCGGAACCTATGTGGCGACGTGTGACCAAGAGATATTTGAGTATATCGAGAATATCGGTGGACACGCGATCATGACGGCAGACACACATGAACGGTGCTCCGACCGGACGGCTGAAGCCATGCTCGCGATCGAAAAGCAGACCGGGGAGGAGATCGATATTGTGGTCATGGTCCAAGGGGATGAACCGTTGGTGACCCCCCAGGCGATCGAGGAATCGCTCAGGCTCATGCTGGAGGACTCCTCGATCAATGTTGTCAATCTGATGGCCCGGATGAAGAGCGTGGAGGAGTTCGAGGACCCGAACGAAGTCAAGGTTGTGGTGGGGTTGGATGGCAACGCGTTGTACTTCTCGCGTGAGCCCATCCCGTCGCGCAAGAAGGGTGCGGCAGATGTGCTCATGCTCAAACAGGTCTGCATCATCCCATTCCGTCGCAATTATCTGTTGCGTTTTAACTCCTTGGCGGAAACGCCGCTGGAGCGGGTTGAATCGGTAGACATGATGCGCATCCTGGAGAATGGGGAGCAGGTGCGCATGATCATGACCAACCTTGAGACCTTGAGTGTGGATACGCCTCGGGATCTTGAGAAGGTGAGTCGCCTAATGGAGGCTGACAAGCTCCTGGAGACCTATCAAACGCAATGCCAGTCATGAAAGAAAACGACATCCGGCCGGCCGATCTCTTCGCGCAATATCTGGAGCTGAGCGCGCAGGATGCGCGGGCGTTCTTCAGCAAGTCACCGCGACAGCCGATTCCATGTCCAGCCTGTGACCGGGAAGCCTTTGAGCCGGCGTTTACGAAGCTTGGGTTCGACTATGTCACTTGCGCGGGTTGCGGCACGCTGTATCAATCGCCCCGTCCACCGGAGGCCGACTTCGAGAAGTTCTACGCGCAGAGCCCTTCGGCTGAGTTCTGGGCGAAGACGTTCTTCCCGGCCGTTGCCGAGGCCCGCCGGGAACACCTCTTTCGCCCCAAGGTGCTAGAGGTGTCCCGCTTGTGTGAACGCAGCGGATTCCGGCCGCAATCCGTAGTGGATGTCGGCGCGGGGTACGGCCTCTTCCTGGAAGAATGGCTCAAACTCGACTCTGGAGCGAGAGCGGTGGCCATCGAACCCCACGGCGACCAAGCTGAAGTCTGCCGCCGGAAAGGCCTTGAGGTTCAGGAGTGCTTCGCCAATCAGGCCACCGCGCTGAGCGGGCAGATGGACCTGGCCGTTTCGCTGGAAGTGCTTGAGCATGCTTACTCGCCTCTGGCATTCTGCCAGTCGATTTATGAGTTGCTGCGGCCAGGCGGCCGGGCCCTCCTGACCACTCTGACGGTCACCGGATTCGACATACAGCTGCTTTGGGAGCGATCCAAATCCGTCAGCCCGCCCCATCATCTCAATTTCCTGTCGGTAGTTGGCGCTGAGCGCTTGCTGGAACGGGCAGGATTCGCAGAAGTCGAGGTGTTTACACCCGGGAAGCTGGACGTGGATATCGTCAAGAATGCCCTGGAGGAAGACGAGATCCTGCGGCGCGAGGCGCGCTTTGCCCGAACCCTGATTCAAGCCGGTGAGGCTGCACGGAATGCCTTCCAGCGATTCCTGAGCGACAACCGGTTGAGTTCGCACTGCTGGATTTGGGCGAGGAAATAGTGCAAGGTTGTAGTAGTAGGCGGATCAGGGTTCCTGGGGAGTCATCTCTGCGATGCCCTCCGAGTCACAAGTGAGAGTTGATTAGCCATGAAAGATAAGGTTGTAGTAGTCGGCGGATCAGGGTTTCTAGGGAGCCATCTCTCCGAGGCCCTCAGCGACAAAGGTTATGCAGTGACCATTCTGGATCTGGTGCGTTCTCCCTGGCTACGGGACGGCCAGCAGATGATCATTGGCGACATCATGGACGCGGATTGCGTTGCGCGGGCCATCCAGGGTGCTCGGTACGTCTATCAACTGGCTGGCGTGGCGGAGATCGGCAAGACCGCTTCCATCCCGATGGAGACTATCGAATCGAACATCATCGGCAGCGTCAAGGTGATCGAGGCTTGCCGCGCTGAGCAGGTTGAACGCTTCGTGTATGCTTCTACAGTCTATGTCTACAGCCGGCAGGGATCCTTTTATCGCGTGACCAAGCAGGCCGTCGAACTCTTGCTGGAAAGCTATCGCGAGGCCTTCGGGTTTGAGCACACCATCCTGCGTTATGGCTCGCTGTATGGTCCCCGCGCCCAGGAGTGGAACGGCTTGAAGCGATACATCACAGAGGCGGTCAGAGACGGAAGCATCCGCTATCCCGGTACGGGCGACGAGCGGCGCGAATACATCCACGTGCGCGATGCGGCCAATCTGAGCGTCCAGGCCTTGGCGCCGGAATATGCGAACCAATGCCTGACAATCACTGGGACGCAGGTGCTGACCTCCCGGGAACTCATGCGCATGATCCAGGAGATCATGGGGGGCGAGATCCAGATCCAGTTTCGACCTGAGTCGAAGGACGCCGACCACTACAGCATCACGCCCTATCGCTTCACGCCACGCGAAGCCCGCAAGATCGTACCTAAGGAGTTCCGGGATCTGGGGCAAGGGATCCTTGATCTTGTGGAGGAGGTGTACCACGCCAACGGAGCAGCGGCCCGATAGGTGATCCCATGCAGAATGGAAAAAAGGTTCTGGCAACAACATCTACCTTTTCCAAGCAATCCTCCGCGGCGCTCGAGCTGCTAGGTGCCGAGGGCTATGAGGCCATCCGCAATCCGTTTGAGCGCAAACTGACCGAAGACGAGTTGATCGACTTGCTGGAGGAGCATCGGCCAGTCGGGCTGCTGGGTGGAACCGAGCCCATCACGCGGGCAGCTCTGGAGACGGCCAAATCCTATCTGAGGGCGGTTTCGAGAGTCGGCGTGGGCTGGGACAACGTGGATCATGCAGCGGCCAGAGAGCTTGGGATTCCGGTTAGCCGCACACAGGGCATCTTGGATCAGGCCGTGGCCGAGTTGACGGTTGGTATGATTCTCGCGGCTCTGCGCCGCATTGCCCACCAGGACCGCCGCATCCGCAGCGGCACCTGGAAAAAGGAGATGGGCGGCTTGCTGTCGAGCCGTGTGCTTGGGATCCTAGGTTTTGGATCCATCGGCCAGCGCGTGGGTGAACTGGTCAATGCCATTGGCGCACGGGTGCTCTTCCACGATCCAGTGCCCCGGGATGTTTCCTGGGCTGAAGCCAGGACCCTGGAGGATCTGCTCCGGCAAGCGGACATCCTGACGATCCACGCCAGTGGCAGCGGGCAACTGCTCGGGAGCACCGAGCTCGAGCTGCTAAGCAAGCCGGGAGTCATGCTAGTCAATACCGCCCGGGGCGGGATGGTAGACGAGGAGGCGTTATACGGAATGCTCTCTGCTGGGAAGATCACCTATGCCTGTTTGGACGTCTTCGCGCGTGAGCCCTATGAAGGGCCCTTGCGCAACCTCGACAATGTCCTGCTGACGCCGCACATCGGCTCCTACGCTGCCGAGGCCCGGGTCGAGATGGAAGTCATGGCGGTACGGAACCTGCTTCAAGCCCTGGGTGGATCGTGACGCTCGAAGGCGATACCGGCATCCAGCATGAAGGTGATACCGGCATCGAGCGTGAAGGTGATGCCGTCATCCAGCATAAAGGTGATACCGGCATCGAGCGTGAAGGTGATACCGGCATCGAGCGTGAAGGTGATACCGGCATCGAGCGTGAAGGCCATACCGGCATCCAGTGAGCGAGAGCTGGAGACTGCGAGCAATCCATGCAGATCCCATTCCTGTCACCGGTTATTCACTACTTCCGCGTATTCCATAGATACGCTGGCTATCGCTTGCATGTTTTCGTGCTGGTTTCCCTAGTGGCCGGTCTCCTCGCCGGTCTCGGGATTACCATGATGATTCCCCTTCTAAGCTACGACAGTGCAGATCGTGGCGAGACCGACCCCTTCTCCCAGGTGGTGTATGGAATCCTGGAGGCTTCCGGATTGGGAGTATCGCTCTTCTCGATCCTGGTGCTGATCGTCCTGATATTCCTGGTCAAGGGCGGTCTGTCGTTCCTGCAGATCTACATTCGTACGCGCATCTCGACCGGCCTTGAGGAGCAGTTGCGCATCAATCTGGCGCAGCAATATCAGGGGATGTCCTACCATCATTTCTGCAACACCAATGTCGGTTACTTGAACAACCTGATCACCAGCGAGACCGTGCGTGCGGTGAGCTGTTTCGTTAACTACTGCAATATCATTGTGGGCATCATCTATGTGATCGTGTTTCTCTGCTACTCAGTAGCGATCAACTGGCAAGTAACCGCCTTTGCTATTGTTGCCGGCCTGGGCTTCTCTGGAGCCATGAGGAAGCTAGGGCACATGGTCAAACGCCTCTCTACGGAGATGACGCGAACCAATGCGCAGGTGCAGCAATTCCTCTTGCAGATGATCGCTAATTTCAAGTACCTGAAGGCGACCTCCCGCTTCCCTGGTGTCATGCATCACCTGACCCGCGAGATCCGTCTCAATCGTCAGTTCAGCATGCGCGGGCAGGTGCTCAGCACCATACCGGCTCAGCTCGTGGAGCCGGTGGCAGTGATCATGATGGCGCTGTTGGTCCTCTATCTCGTCGGGTTCAAGGGGGACACACTGATCAGCAACATGGTCACGATCCTCATATGCGATCGAACCATGAAATATGCCTTCAAGCTGCAGGCCGACCGCCAGCGGTTCGCTAACGCCTTTGGTGGTTTGGCAGCGCTTGAGAAGGCCGAAGCAACGCTGGCGGCCCACCGTGAGATCGATGCGGGCAAGGACATGGATGCATTCGCCGAATCAATCGAGTTGCGCGGGGTCGGATTCAGCTATGGAGATAGGATGGTCCTGGAGGGGATCGACCTCGCGGTAGGGAAGAATGAGTCGATCGGCATTGTCGGGGAATCTGGCTCCGGAAAGACCACTCTGCTGGATATCATCACCGGTCTGTTTGCGCCGCAGATGGGGACCATTACTATTGATGGCGTCGATTACCGCGAGATCCGGAAATCCAGCCTGCGCCGGTTGTTCGGATATGTCACCCAAGAGCCGGTTTTGTTCAACGACACAATTGAGAACAACATCTCCTTTTGGGATTCCGAAGTTGTCCATCCTGAAGTGGAACGCGCCGCCATTACCGCCGGCAGCGCTGACTTCATCAAGGAAAAGCCTGCCGGGTTCGACACCGTGATTGGCGATGGCGGCATCCGGCTTTCCGGAGGGCAGAAACAGCGGCTGGCGATCGCGCGGGAGGTTTACAGGAACCCGCAGATCATGATCTTCGACGAGGCGACCAGCGCCCTCGACAGCGAATCGGAACGCTACATTCAACAGAGCATCCAGAAGATGCGAGGCGAGCGCACACTGATCATCATCGCGCACCGGCTGACCACGGTGCGCAGCTGCGATAAGATCATCGTGCTCAGCCATGGCCGGGTGATCGAGCAAGGAACCTGGAACGAACTCATTCAGGAAGACAGCTCCACATTCCACGTCTTATGCCGGGCCCAGGGGCTCGTATGAGGGGGTCTCCACAGGAGCTGCCTGGGCTGCGTCCACGAATGCCGATCGGAGATGGAACGAGCCTATCCAGCCTGGGAGTTGGCCCGCGAGAGCATCTGGAGCCGCTGGGACTTCTACACCGATCCAAAGAATCTCCAGCCCAAGGTGCGGAAGCTAAATCGAGAGGTGGAGGTGTTTCTGCTGGGAAACCCACCAGCCAATTGGGAGCAAGACAAGCTGGACCGGGTGTCGGAGATCCTGCTGAGTCCTTGGCCCATGCGGGAAGAGAACAAACTGCGCGAGGTCTGGAAGGAGGAGTTCTCCTCGAACCAAGAGAAGGCGAAGGCCCTCGTCGAGGGCGTGGTGGCGACGGGGATCGAACCCTTCGAGCAGCCGGAGAGATATCCGAAGATCGACCATGACGAGGTCCGGCTTGTCTGCTGGCTTGCGGTTCAGGCTGCCCGTGAGACTTCGTAATGCCGTGCGGCGATGCTTTGCTTGCCGGGAAAACACAGGCCATGACATTCAGGTCTTGGACAGCGATGGCTCCCAGTGGAATGCAGCGGGCGCCCAACAACAGCATGCAGGCGGACGGCCGCTTCGCGGCCGCCGCTGATGTTGGGCGATCTGCCGAAAGCCCTGGGAACGCCGCATCACGCATATCTCGGTTGACCAGCTTCAGCAGGTCTACAATCTCCTTTGCCGATGTGCGATGCGGACGAATGCGGCCGTCAGCCAACAAGCGCTTCAAGGTCATCTTGGGTACCCATGAGCCAAATCTTGGGACTCTCGATAAGCTCTTGAATGAATCGATTACCCCGTTTCGCTTTCCGACGAAACTCTCTGGCGGGGAAGATCACGGGATTGAATTCTCGACCCAGCTCGCGTCCTACGGGGCCCAAGACGCGGGATGCCTGCCGGGACGTGAGTTCCCCGACGAGGAGTAGATCCACGTCGCTAGTTGCGGTCTCGGCGCCGGTGGCAAAAGAACCGAACACGAAAGCAACCTGGATCTTGTCCCGATACTTCTCCAGGGCTTCCCGTAGGGCGTCTCCTAGGCCCACGGTTTTCAGAGCAATGCGCTTGAGGTCCTGGAACACGGGGTGTTGCCTTTCGGCGGAGTAGTAGACGCGATTGCCTCGCCGCACTGCCGAGACCAAGCCTGCGGCTTCGATTCGGCGAATGGCCCTCTGGAGCTGAAGGAGCGTGCCACCACTCAGCTCGGCGAGTTCACGCTGGTAGAACTCTCTTCCGGGATGCAGTAGCAGCACAGACAGGACATGAAGAATCGTGGGATTGGGGAAAAGCTTTACCAATGAAGGTGTTATCGGTTTTCTGCCAGGGGCACTGCTCAGCACGGCGACCTCCAACGACCAGCCAGGTTCAACTACGAGTCGTAGTCAATTCACTACACTTTGTAGTCTTGTGAGGCAAGCAGAAAATCGGAGGAGAGGCTCGGATGCCTCCGCTGGTATACCGTACTGTTCAGCGGTGGGCTGGCCTGGCGCGGGCCCTGCTTTGCAGGGGCCGTGACAGGACAGATCCATCCGCTGCAACAGCTCGTTAGGCTCCTCGTTACAGATCCAGAATCAGCCGCAGGCCCTCCTCCAGCGCCGCCGTCGGTTTCGAGGGAAGACGTCCCACCTTCTCGGTCAGGAAAGATCTGTCCAGAGTCAGCAGCTGGGAGACGTTGATTACGGATTCCCTTGACAGCTTGCTCTGCCGGCGTGTCAATCGTACATTGCCTGGGGCAGCAGCCAGACGAGTGTTGGAGGTAATAGACGCAACGACCACGGTCTGAATCCGACTTCTGTTGAATGCATCGGCCTGGAGGACCACGACGGGTCTTCGGTAGCCGGGCTCGGATCCCCTGGGAGACGGAAGCGACGCCCACCAGATCTCGCCTCGCCTCATTACCAATCCTCCCGCGGCAGAGAAGCAAGTTGGAGCTTCTTGAGCAGGGGATTGACCTCGCTGATGGATGGGTCCTCGGCATAGACCGCATTCAGGGCTTCGGTTACGCCAGCCTGACTGTGGTCTTTGAGGTATTGCTGGAGGGCCCGCTGGACGAGTTCACTGCGGCCAATGCCGAGGCGCCGAGCTATGCGTTCGGCGGCCTCGAACATTGCGTCAGGAAGAGAGATTGCTGTTTTCATGCCCTGAGTATAACCACGGTCATACCACTGTCAAGGCGTAATCTGGCTTGATGACCTGCGCC
>JAGMDA010000033.1 GCA_023128935.1 Candidatus Eiseniibacteriota bacterium
AGTCGAGTCCGATGGCCTAGGATTGCACTATACACCTGTCAAGTCGAGTCAGATTGCAGGCAGCCTTGCCGGTCGGCATCAGATTGGGATCCTCATCGAATCGTCCCGCGCCCTCGGCCCGATCTCCGGGTGACCCGCAAGGTCACGCCGATCATCAGGGCAAAACCAGCCAGAAAGGCGGGCCAGCCGAACTTGGCTGGAACGAGGGCTGCCGCGGCTTGTGCACCGCCTTGTAGGAGCGCTATCGTCATATCCTCCATGAAGCTATACAGAACCAGGAGCACTCCGGCAGAGGCCCCCAGCCAATCCCACCGATCGACCCGCGCAGCGCACCCGTCCTCCAGAAGCCGCATCATCCGGAGCGAACCTGCTACCAGCAGCAGCGAGATCAGCACGGGGGCGAGGACGGGTCCGATCCAACTGACCGGGATTAGGAAGAGGATATCCCAGGTGAGGAGTGACTCCGGCCAGTTGAGGAGAAGCTTGAGCCAGATATAGTAGCTGATATCCCAGATCCCAAAGAGGAAGGCAAAGACCGCCAAACGCCGCACGCCGGTCGACGCCGCCAGACAGGCAACCGTCGCCAGCATGACGATAGTGGCGCCTTCCCGTCCCACCTCGACGGCATAAGCGAAGGGGTTCATCTCACCGAGAGGAAAGACAAAGCCCCCGGGATAGAAGATTTTTCGGAGGTAGACCACTACCGCCGCCTCCAGATACGCCATCGCCACAGCGAAGGCGATCAGGCTTCCAAAAACCCGGAAACCCGGTAATCCAGAGCCAGCCTTTAGCTTGCGGTACAGTGTATCGAAGCCGAACATGCGCAGCAGCCTGGCCAGCTTGCCGAGATGACCGTCGAGCACAAAGGCCGTTCTGCGCAGCGGCCGTGCTCTCAAACGCACGACCGGCGAGATGTCAAGGCTCTCGAATACAGGATAGACCGACACGCGGTCGCCGGGCCTGAGATGATAGCCAAATCCAACGGAGCTGCCATTCACCAGGATCAGATCTACTTCCGTGTGAGGGACACCGATTGCCTCCACTGCGTCTTTGATCGAGGGGTTTCCGGAAAAGAGATACGAGAAAGCACGCTTGCGCCTGCTGGGAGGAAGGAAGTCATTGAGTTCTTCGTAGAAACGGACCTCAGCAGCATGGGGATGCATCACGCCTCCCATAGGCAACCCCGCACGGCAATCGAAGTGCTGTGCATGGCCAGGTCACAGAAACCCCGATTCCCTTTGACACTGATTGTGTTTGGGCTGAAATCCAGCGGGCACCGCTGCATTGCTAGAGCATGTGCTGCTCGAAGACCTTCCGGAAATGGTGGCCGTAGATGGCAAGCGTAATCGCCAGCGGAAACAGCCTTGGGTGCCGCCATTGTGCCCAAAAAAAGAGCTTCCAATAGTGGACTCGCTCCCTGCCGACGATGCCCAGTTCGCACATGGAACGAAATAACGCCATGATATGCTCGAAATCCGGCCGGGCTTCATTCCTTGGCGGCTGATACTCTCGAAGGAAGGTTCTGACGCGCTCATAGTACCGCTCGGGCGAGTATATCTCTCGCAAGATTCTCTTATACCCCTCCTGCAACCTATCAAGGCCCATCTTGGGCACAATGTTCGTTTTGCCGTCAGCGTTGTCCCCCGACATGCGACCCAGCAGGCGGCCCTCTCGCTTCAAACGTGCATGAAGCCTCGTGCCAGCCGGCGCTTGAAGCAGCCCAACCATGGCCGTCACAATGCCGCTGCTCTGGATGAAATCAATCTGTCGCTGGAAGATGGAGGGCGTATCACTGTCAAAGCCAACGATGAATCCTCCCTGAACTTGCAACCCCGCTCTCTGGATACGCCTAACGTCTGCGACCATGTCTCGGTTCTTGTTCTGGATCTTGCTGCATTCTGCAAGGCCGTCCTCGTTCGGCGTCTCGATGCCAATAAAGACCGTATGAAACCCAGCCGCGACCATCATTCCCATCAATTGCGTGTCATCGGCCAGATTGATTGAGACCTCAGTGTTGAATGTTATCCCTATCTTGTTCCTCCGCCATTCGATCAGCGCGGGCAGCAGCCCAGACTTGAGATACTTCTTGCTCCCAATGAAGTTGTCATCCACGAAGAAGATGTTACCTCGCCAACCTTGGTCATAGAGACCGTCCAACTCCACACAGACTTGCTGGGCGGTCTTCATCCGTACGCGGTTACCGAATAACGCGGTTACGTTGCAGAACTCACAATGATATGGACATCCCCGGGAGAACTGGATGCTCATCGAGTCGTACCGCTTCTGATCTATCAGCCCCCACAGAGGAACCGGGGTCTTCCGGATATCCGGGAACTCGGATGTGGTGTATACGCGCTTGGCACGCCCCTGCTTCAGATCTGCCAAAAAGGATGGGAGGGTCACCTCCGCCTCATTCAACACGAGATGATCAACTTCATCAAACTCTTCGTATTCATTCGTGAAGAGCGGTCCACCCGCAATGATCTTGAGACCTGCTTTCCTGCACCTGGCAATGATTTGACGAGCCGACTCGCTTTGCAGGGCCATACCGCTGATCATCACACAATCGGCCCACGCAAGATCTTGCTCTGTGAGCTTCGTCACACTGAGGTCGACCAGCCGCTTGGCCCACTCGGGTGGTAGTAGGGCGGCCACCGTCAGCAGGCCCAGCGGTGGTGATGAGGCTTTCTTACGGATGAATTTGAGTGCATGCTTGAAACTCCAGAACGTATCCGGAAACTCAGGATAGATCAGCAGGACCTTCATGGAGTATCCTTTATTCGGGTGGCTGCAGCCCCCAGAGAAACGCCCTTGACATACCTATTATGTGTTTTCATCTCGGAGAACGCGAGTCAATGCCCTCGTGCCTCTCGCCAAACCCTCTGATGACTACAGCATGACAGAATAGCACCTGCAATGGCCAGCGGCTTTTGTGCTTGCCAACACGGCGGCCAGGTCGGCGGGCCGCACCTCTGATCACCCCTATCTGGACGCTATTGACGAACCCAGGTTCTACGATGTACAGTTCTAATTGTAGCAACTCCCAAGGAATCGAACGCTTATGTCATTGCACCACTTGTCTGCATCTCCCCTCCCCTATCTTGGGCAGTACACGCGGTGCTCTGCGCCTTAGCAGTCTGCTCAGCAGCGGCGGCGGATCAGGGGATGGCTGCTTTGGGTATAAGGAGAAGACAAATGAGATGGATCGGTCTCCTGACTCTGGCCACTCTAACACTTCTTGCGGGCACGGCTACGGCCTACTTCAGAGGCCCCGACCTCGACCATTGGAGCGTCAGCTGCCAGGGTCTCATCCAGGACCCGGGAACGAGGCTCTTGCGCATATCGCCGCGGGGTACCTTCGCGATGGAGATTGTTCCCGTACAGGGACAGGCTGTTGAACCGCAGTTCAACCTAACGGTCACCTCGAGAGACGGTAAGCGACATGAGCTCTTGGCCTTGCACGGTCACGCATTCTTCATCTCAGATGCCGGACGCGTGGTCTGCCTGGAAACACCCGACTCTCATGTTCTGCCCAGCGTGCTCCGAGTGATCGATCTGCACGGCCGGGCGCTGCATGTGCAAGAAGTTGATATCCTCTCGAACCCACAACTATCGTCTGATGGTCTGAGCTTCGTATTCCGCACGCGAAACGGAACCATCGCACTGGATCTCGTGACCTTCGAGGAGGTCCGCTATCCCGTTCTGGACCTGTTCGCAGCCGGGCCCGCGGGGCTCCTGGCGGGCGTCGCTGGGAACAACGATGCGGTTTCCGGCGTCGATGTCACCGGAGGGGGCATGTCGGCAGCATACATGCTCCATGTCTTCAGGGGCACAGAGCACCTGCTCGAGATCCCACTCGAGAACCTGCATCCACGACGAGTCGGCTTCTCGCCGGGCGGTTCGGCCGTGCTGGTGCTCGATCAACACGCACTCTTGAGGGTGCCGCTCCCCTCTGGGTCGGTCGAGACGATCTACACCTGCCCTCCAGACGCCGAATCGAGGGATGTCCGCGTGAGCGCCTCAGCGATCCACCTGGGACTACGCCGGGTCCAGAACGATCTCTACATCGGGGAGCTGGTGACTCTAGATCCGGACGGGTGCGTGCTGGAACGCCACCCGGGGCCCTCGCAACACATTCCCGCCATAACCCAAACTCCCCCTACGGGCCGCGGGATCCCCTGGCCCCTCTGGCCTGACCAGCAGCATCAAGTGGGCAATACATACGGCGAGTACCAATGCTACGGCGGATCGGGCTACCTTCACCCCGGCGTGGATGTAATGGGCACACCCGGGCAAGCCGTGTACGCCGTCCGGGAGGGTGTGGTCAAGGCTGTGCTGACCATCTCCGGACAGTGGCACTGGCGCGTAGCCATCGGTGACGCCGCCACGCCCGACACCACTAAGGGCTACCTGTACGCCCATCTCGACGAATACAGCATCGCGGTAGATGTGGGCGACCTAATCGAGCAGGGTCAGTACCTCGGCGATCTTGTGGACTGGCCCTGCTACGATTTCACCCACATCCACTTTGCACGGATCGAGGACCACGGCGTTCAGTGGTACGGTGATTGGCTATGCACCGAAAACCCTCATCTTGACTTCAGTAATCAGAGTGAGAATACGCCCCCCGTCTTTGAACCCGCCACGGGGAATGACCTCCTCGCTTTCTGCTATAACCAGACTTCCTCCTATCAAGACCCGCAGTCTCTCCAGGGAGCAGTCGACATCATCGCCCACGTAGGCGATCTCATCGAATGCGACTGGGTATGCACTGTGCAAGAAATCCGCTACACCATCTACCGCGTGGGCTTCCCGGAGTTTCCAGTTGTAGATGACAAGCTTGCTGTCTTCTTCGATATGGAACTGGACACCTACCAGGGCGGTCCAATCGACCCATTTCTCGTTGAACTACTGTTTAAGAAAGACGGGGTTTGCAACACACAAGGCGATTACAACATGCGGGAGTTTTACCACATCATCACCAATTCCAACGGTGATCAGATCTACGAGGAATCCGACCTTTGGGAGGCGTGGGATACGACATCGTTGCCAGACGGAGACTATATCATTCGTGTAACCGCGAAGGATGTGGTCGGCAACTCAACCACCGACTCAATGATGGTCACCACGGCAAATGAGAATCTCGCGTGGGTTCCGTCTGATGATTGCCAACCGGTTCTCCACCAAAGCCTGCCTAACCCGGGGAGGGATCAGGTGTCGATTGCATTCCGCCTACCAGCGTCGGATTGGGTGGCTCTATCGATCCACGGCCCTTCAGGAAGGCTGGTCAAGAGGCTGGTCCAAGCGAACTTGCCCCAGGGGCTCCACAGATTCACCTGGGAGGGTGAGGATTCCCGCGGAGCCCGATCTGCTAGTGGGATCTACTATTACCGGCTCGCCACCTCCGTGGGAATGCAGACGGGGAAGCTGATGCTGCTCCGGAATCCGTAGGCTGACGGGGGCACCGCTTTCAGAGATGG
>JAGMDA010000330.1 GCA_023128935.1 Candidatus Eiseniibacteriota bacterium
CCCCCATAGAAGCAATTTGTTGCAGAAGATCCGAATGTCACATTAATTTGTTTCCGAGGATCTCCGGAAGAATCCTGTCCACTACCTCAGGAGGCGCTGCGCGGCTTGGCCGAGGTGGGCCACAGTCGCCGTGAAGGCCATGGCTCGTGGCTTGTGTGCAATCGGGAATGGGTTGAGGCTTATGTGCAATTGCGATCGGTTCGGAATGGTCATCTACTTCCACTGCGAAGTATGGATCCACTGAACTGAGGGAGATGCGCTGCTATATTTGCTGGCGGGTTGCGGCCAGATTCGCCTAGGGGTTTGCGCGCGGCTCCGAAAAGGCCGAACGGTTGGATTGGTTGGTTACGTGAGGCGCTGGATGCCGGACCGAGCCGCGTGTTTGCGCCGTCGTTGCGCGGCCGCGCCGCGGGCTTCCTGCACGGTAGCGACCACGTCAACGCCGTTCACCGCGGATTCAAAGTCCGTGGCAGCCGGCCCAGGGGTGCACACGCGATAAAACCGGCCATCCGGCGGCCGCTCCAAGTATCCTTCGTCTACGAGAAGGCGGCGAAGGGTTGCGTGGTCGGTCTCGCAGCAGCGACCAATCTGCGCCAACCAGGATTTCAGCAGCTCATCCAACGCGGCTGGGGCATACGCATGCTCTGGATCCATTAGGAGAACGATGCTCTTTAGGAGAATTTGGCGGTCGCGGGGGCGGCGTGGCAACCCGGCCCCGCCGCCACGGAGACACAGCGTCACAAGACGCTTCTTGAACTGCTCGGCGGTTATCAGTTCCTTTTCCACGATAGTTCCTCCGCAGCACGAATCCGTCGGTGGTATGGGAGCCGATCTGGGATAGATCCTGGCCGTCAAACCTGACAATGCCTGTCGCATCTTGGCTGCTCTTCATGAATGATCAGGCCTCGAGCCTGCAGAGGCACTCTGCCGGGGGGCGTGTTTCTCGAGGATCTCTAGGAAAGCATCGCACACCAGTTGGATCTCCCGGGGCTGCAAGTTGTTGAAGAAGGGGAGTGCAATCGTGCGCGCAGCCAGCTCTTCGCACTTGGGGAAAGCGCCTGCCTGCAGTCCGAACTGCTCTGCCATGTAGGGCTGAAGATGGATGGGCGTGAAGTAGTTGCTGCACTCGATGCCCCGGTCACGTAGGGCGCCTAGAACGGCATCTCGATCCTCGCGTGAGAACTCCTCAGTCAGGGCAACCACGAAGACGAACCAACTCTTTTCCACGCCGGGCGGGATTTGTTGAAAGCGCAGCCACGGAACATCCCGGAGCCGCCGCATGTAATTGGCCGCCACGGTGGCGCGCTTCTCGAGGATTTCATCGATACGTTCAAGCTGGGCAAGTCCGAGGGCCGCGGAGATGTCACTCAGCCGGTAGTTGAATCCCAGTCGTTCGTGATTGAGCCACCCGCCGCTCTCGGAGCGGCCCTGGTTGCGCAGTGAGCGGCAGAGTGCCGCAATGTCCGCGTCGTCCGTGAGCAGGACGCCACCCTCGCCAGTCGTGATCTGCTTGTTGGGGTAGAAGGCCAGCACAGAGATCTGGGCCAGTTTGCCGACGCGCTGGTTGCCGCTCTGGGCGCCAATTGCCTCGCAGGCATCCTCCAGCACCCAGAGTCCATGGTCGGAGGCAAAGCGACCGATCCTCTCCATGTCGCAGGGCAGGCCGAAGACATGCACCGGGATGATGCCCTTTGTGCGGGAGGTCAACGCGGTTTCCAGCGCGGCCGGCTCTAGGTTCCAGGTGGATGGACTTATGTCGATGAACTTGGGCGTGCCGCGGACATAGAGCACACAGTTGGCTGAGGCGACGAAAGAGAAGGGGGTAGTGATGACCTCATCGCCTTCCTCTGCACCAAGCGCGAGGAGTGCCAGGTGGAGAGCGCTGGTGCCGCTGTTGACGGCCACTGCGTGAGCTCGGCCGTGGTAGGCGGCTATACGTTCCTCGAACGCCCGCAATGTGGGCCCGAGGGCCAGGTGACGCGTCAGCAGGACCTCTTGGACGGCCTGGCGCTCTGCCTGGGTCAAGTCCGGAGCCGAAAGAGGGATCTTCAATTGTTACCTCCCCAGTCACTTCTAACACTGACACGCACGCGCAACCGCTCACAAGGAGATTCCCCACTGGATGCGCCTTGTGGGATGTCAGCGGATGTGGTTCATTTGGCCCGCTGGCGCAGGAGGGCGTGGCTTGGCAGGCCACATGCTCGGGGGTTCACGAGTGAGGTCTAGGCGGCGCGGACGGTGCACTCTGGTTGGCGAGCGAGCCTGGGGCCGGGCGGACTACGTGCTCGGCTTGGCAAGTAAGACTGAGGCTGAGGGAATGGCTTGCCCAAATTCTTGGATCAGGCGGGTGCTGGATACGACGCATGATCGGGTAGCTGGGGTGTCTCGAGAGCGGGGAGCGCAGCTCCCCAAGGGAAGGGAAGGACTGTGGGGCTTGGCGGCTGGTTGAGCCATGTGGTCTTTGCCACAGTCCTCACGCTGGCGTATTTGGGCGCACTGACCAGGCTGCGCCGGCAGGATGAGAGGCTGCTGCGCGCCGGATTGGTGGTCCTCGCAGCCAAGGTGCTCTTCGTTCTGGCTTTCGTGCTCATCTGGCCAGATAGGATTGTCCACAAGGATGCTGGCCGGTACTTCCACGAGATGCAGCTGATTGCCCAGTACCCGTGGCTCTGGAACCCGCTGACGGGTCACGGACCTGGCTATCATGCGTCTGCGAAGCTGGGCATGTCCTACGTTTATGGGTGGCTATTCTGGCTGTTTCACGTCCGTTCCATAGCAGCGGCCCTGATGCTGAATGTCTTTTTCGCATGCCTGACGAGCCTGGCGGTATATCATTTGACCCACCGCATTGGAGAGTCGCGGAAGCTGGCGGTCTCAGCCATGCTGCTCTCGGCCATCTATCCCGAGACACTTTACTGGAGTGGGCGTATCCTGCGTGAGAACTTCACGCTGCTGCTGGTTCCCTGTCTGTTCCTCAGCATGCTGGCGCTCTTCGAGAAGCCAACGGTCCGTCGCAGCGTTGCCTTTGCCCTTCTAAGCGTGACAGTTGTGGCCACGCGGGTTCAGCTCATTCTGTTTGTACCTCTCATCCTGCTGATGTTTCTGTTTGTGGGCAGGCAGAGAGCGTGGAAGAAGGCCTGCTATGTCCTTGCCTTTCTGGCGCCCATATGCCTGGCTGCTCCATTTGTCGGTTACTTGCTGGATCAGACGGTGTGCAATCAGGGTGGGCAGTATCTTGCGTGCGACCCTTCATTTTGGAGCGGCAAGCTGTTGGCTGGAATAATGAACCTGCCGCTGGTGCTCTCTCTGGTTCCCAAGATGGGACATGGGCCCGAGGGCTATCTGATGCTGCCCTTCACGGTCTGGTTGTTTGCGATGTTGGCGATGATGGTCTTTCGATTCAAGGCCGTTTTCCGCAGGCGCACGCGAGAGGCGCTCCTGCTCTTCGTTCCCTGCGCCATATACCTTTGGATGCTGGCCATGCAGGATGCCATCAACATCCGGTATCGCGTGTCCGTCATGCCGGTCCTGCTGCCACTGGGAGTGGTGTCGTGCTCCCACTTCTGGGGTCAATGGAAGGCTCGCTGGATGACCCGGAGGAGGAGTTCTCCTGGATGACCCGGGGGAGGAGTTCTCAGTGAAGATCTTCTATCTCTCGAGTTCGATCATTCCCTCACGGCAGGCCAATGCGGTCCATGTCATGCAGATGTGCCAGGCATTTGCGGAGCGAGGGCATGAGGTCGTCCTATTCGCGCGCATGGGTGATGAACAGGCGGTCGACGTCCATGAGGTCTATGGTGTGCGCAGCTGTTTTGCGATTCGGCGACATCCGTGGCCGAGGGTGCGGGGCTTGGGTGGGTTGCTCTATGGCCGTCGTGTGCGACGGGCGCTTAGCGCGCAGCGGCAGCCGGATTTGTTCTACGCCCGAGACTTATACAGCGCCTTTTCGCTGGGGAGTTGTGGGCGGCCGATGATTTATGAGGCTCATTCGCCACCTGCAAATCTACTGAGGCGGTCAATGGAGGGACGGCTGTTCAAGCGGGCTGGTTTTCGCTGGTTGGTGGTCATCTCAGGCGCGCTCAAGACCGAGTATCTGCGGCTCTTTCCCGATCTGGCTCCCGAAAAAGTACGTGTCGCCCATGATGGTGCCAACGATCCGCTTCGCGCGCCGGGGTACCGGGCGGGACCGGGGTCCTTCAAAGGGGGCGAGCCCGGCACGGGGCTACCTGGCGGACGGGCATTTGAGCCTCAGAGAACGCTCGCAGGGGGGAAGGTTGGAGGGCCTGCCGGGCTGGTTGAGCGCACAGGAGCGGATCAGGGCGGGTCAACAATGAGTGACGGGCGAGCACTGCACGTGGGCTATGTCGGCCACCTGTATCCGGGGCGTGGCATGGAGGTCATCGTTGAGCTGGCGCGCGGCTTCCCAGAGGTGACATTCCATATAGTGGGGGGGGCAGAGCAGGATCTGGCGCACTGGAAAGCTGTCTGCCAAAGCGCGGCCAACGTCCGGTTTCACGGATTTATTCCACACGGGGCACTCGGAAGCTTCTATAAGGGCTTTGACATCGTTCTGGCGCCCTACCAGAGGGAGGTGTCGGGTCCGGGGGGAAAGGGCGATACGAGCCGCTGGATGTCGCCATTGAAGGTCTTTGAATACATGGCGCACGGGAAACCAATCATCTGCTCGGATATGCCGGTTCTGCACGAGGTGTTGCAGGATAGGACCAACAGCCTATTGGTCGATCCCGGGGATGCGGCCGCCTGGAAGGCGGCGCTGGCCGAACTGCTCGCATCCGCGGATCTGCGCAGCACACTCGGAAGGGCTGCCCGTAAGGCGTTTCTGGAGCGCTACACATGGGGCGTGAGGAGTGAGTACGTCTTGGAGGGCGTTTTGCCTGGGAGTGGAACGGGGGGCTAATGACCGCGCGTGACCTGGACATTCCCGATCTGGCAGCAGTGTTTGGGCTCTCGGAGACGAAGATGCGGCGGCGCGTCTACCGCTTCGAGAAGCTGCTCGGTGGGATCGGAGTGGCCGGCAAGAGGGTGCTGGAAGTGGGTGCGGGAGATGGCGTCTTCAGCTGCCTGTTGAGCTTGTGGGGCGCGCGATCGGTGATCTCCCTCGAGCCGGAGCAGGAGGGCCATGATGCCGGTGCGCTGGCGAGGTTCACGGCAAATGTCAGAACGCTGAAGCTCGAGAATGTCACGCCGATGGCAACCACACTGCAGGCCTATGACGCCCCACTGGGCGGATTTGACCTCATCATCAGCGTGGCCTCAGTGAACCATCTCGACGAGGAGTCCTGCATCGGGCTGCCGGGGAGTGCGGCCGCGCGGAAGAGCTATATTGAACTGTTCAGAAAATTCCATGATGCCCTGACGGACGGGGGCCTGCTGATCGCCGCCGACTGTGGAAGAGCCAATCTCTTCGCCTGGCCCGCGCGTCGCCTGGGCATCCGCAATCCTCTGGCACCGACCGTGGAGTGGTGGAAGCACCAGCAGCCCCGGGTGTGGGGTGAGCTTCTGGCAGCAGCCGGGTTCTCGCGATGCTCGTGGAGATGGGTGTTCCCATCACCGCTGTGGCTGGGGGCAGACAGGCTCTTGAGCAATGCCCCCTTGGCATACCTCTCGACTTCCTTTTTTGTCCTCAACGCTCAGAGAACCGGGCATATGGTCTGAGGACTGGGCCCAGAAGCTCGGTTCTGTGGTCTGAGGTTTTAACGCAGAGGTTCGGGCCTGTAATCTTGACCCTTGATTCACAGCATGCGGAATGCGCACGCGAGCGCGGAAAGCCGGGGTTGCGGGAAGAATCCTGGACAGCGATTGCCTGAGGCCTCAAACTGTCACGGTCTCCTGTCAGCGTCTCTCAGCGTCTCTTTGAGGAAAGCGCAGAAGGGACTTGCTCATCTAGGGATTGGGACTTTTAGTGGAAGCGCCAGATAAACCAGAGTTGCATCGTGCCATACCGCCCCTGAATCGGGTGCGCGCCGCCTTCGGTCGGTGGGCTGGGATCAACTCGGTCACAAGTCATTGGATCCGGCGCCACCGCCTTGTTTTCTGTCTTGTGCTCTGCGCTGGACTCAGCGTGCTCTCTTGGACCGTTGCCTTCATTGTCCGCTTCGAGCTGTCCTCGATCCTCGAGCCGGCGGTCTTCTGGCACGACTGGTGGCTGAGGACTCTGACCATTGTGGTTGGCTTGCGCCTGGTGGCTTTCATTCTTCTGGGCCTCCACCGGGTGAGCTGGCAGTACGCCGCGGCGCGGGACATTTTCCCAATCTTGGGCGCCGTGCTGGCTAGCTCGGTCGTCATCGTTCCAACCGTGCTGCTCATGTGGCAGGGGGCCTTCCCGCGCAGTGTATTTGTCATCGACACGCTCATCTGCCTCATCCTGCTTGCCGGCGCGCGCTATTCCTATCGCCTGGGGGATGAAATCCTGGCTTCCTTGGGCGCAGGGAAGCGGAAGAAAGCGCTCGTTATCGGAGCTGGTGCAGCCGGGAACCTCACCGTGCGGGCGATGCTCAGTAGCAAGCTGGCCGAATACTGGCCCGTTGCGCTGCTGGATGATGACCCGCTCAAGCTGGGCACAACAATCCAGGGCGTGCCGGTAGTGGGTCAGATTGAGAGCGTGGAGAAGATCGCCCGGCGGACGGGGGCCACCGCGATCGTGCTGGCGCTGCCGATGGCCAGCTCTCAGGAAATCTACCGGATCCTGGCGCTGTGCCGACCGACGGGGCTGCCCCTCAAGACGATCCCTGACTACGGGCAGATCATGCGGAGTAGCAATGTTGTAACGCGGCTCCACTCTTTCAGTGTGAATGACCTGCTCCACCGTCGCCCCGTACGCGCCGACGTGCCCGAGATCAAGGCCTTCCTGCGTGGCCATGCCGTGCTGGTCACGGGAGCGGCTGGGAGCATCGGTTCGGAGCTATGCCGCCAGATTACCGAGCAGGGTGATGCCCGCTCGCTGATCTGCATGGACAAGGATGAGAACGGCCTGTTCCGCCTGGAACATAGGCTGCGGGAACTGGGCGGATTGACCGAACTGGCCTTCTTTCTCGGGGACATCAAAGATCGGCGCAGGATGGATTTCTTATTCGAGTCCTATGGCCCGGATATGGTGTTTCATGCCGCGGCCTACAAGCACGTCCCGATCCTGCAACACCATCCTGTGGAAGCGGTGCGCAATAACGTGGGCGGGACCCGGACCCTCGTAGATCTGGCCGACCGTCATGATGTCGGCACCTTTGTGCTGATCAGCACGGACAAAGCAGTCAATCCGACCTCGGTGATGGGAGCGACCAAGCGCATCGCCGAGCTGATCGTGCGGACTCGTGATCTGACCAGTAAGACCAGCTTCTGCACGATCAGGTTTGGCAACGTGCTCGGTTCCAACGGTAGTGTGGTGGAGCTGTTCATGCACCAGATCCGAGAGGGCCGGCCGGTGACGGTGACTCACCCGGATATCGAACGCTATTTCATGACGATCCCCGAAGCCGTGCACCTGGTGCTATTCGCCGCGACGATGGGCGAGGGTGGGGAGGTGTTCATTCTGGACATGGGTGAGCCGGTCAAGATCGACCAACTGGCTCGACAGATGATTCAGCTCTCGGGCCTGACGCCCGATGTGGACGTGCCGATTACCTACACAGGACTGAGGCCCGGGGAGAAGCTGTATGAGGATCTCTGGGCGGAACAGGAGGATCCGCAGGCGACCTCGCACTCAGGGATCCGCGTGGCGCGGAGGCGTGATCGTCCGCTGCCTGACATTACCGAGATGGTTACTACCTTACTCAAGGCCGGCGAGGAGAATGACCTGAGCGGTTGTTGGAAGGGGATCCTGGGCTTGGTCCCCACTTTCCAGGGCCAAACCGGCGAAGAGAGGGCCTCCTCCCAATCCGAGTCCCTGGCGCCGTAAGGGCCCTAAGGCTGGGTCAGCACAGAGAGGGAGTGATCATGAAGTTCAAGTCACGCAAGGTGCAGGATGTGGTCGTCTTCGACTTGACCGGAGGTCTCGAGGGTGGTCCCGATTCCTTCAAGATCAAGGATGTCGTCAGCGAGCAGCTGGCGCAGGGAGAGCGCAAGTTCCTTCTCAATATGGACAAGGTCACGTTTGTGAACTCAACTGGGGTTGGAATCGTGGCCACGGTCTTCACCAGCATCATGAATGCCAACGGCGTAATGAAGATCTGCAACGCGAATGAGAAGGTCTCGCGCGTGATGATGATCACAAAGCTGCTGACGGTATTCGAGTCCTACTACCAGGAAGAAGAGGCCATCGCATCCTTCCAGTCCAGCTGATCCAGCCCGGCTACTGCTCCGGTTGATGGCAGGCGCCCGCTGTCGGTGCCACGCCCGCGATCAATAGGCCTTGGCCCACAGCACGCGGCGCGGGGATTCCTGGCCGCACAGTAGGCACTGGCCCCGCTCCGGCGGGGGCGCGCCAGGCGTTTCGAAACCCTCGGACGCATCGAATGGTACCAGGCGGATGGTCGCCTTGGTTTCCTCTGAGACGCGCGTTTCGCAGTCGCTGCCGCCACACCAGTGGGCCCACACGAACCCCGCATTCTCATCTATGAGCCCCTTGAACTCGGCGTAGTCGTCCACGGATCGGCTGTGGTCTCTGCGGAAGTCAAGGGCGCGCTGGAAGAGATCGCGCTGCATTTCATCGAGCGTTTGCTGAATCGTAGCGGCCAGCTCGGTGATGCTCACCGGCTGCTTGCTGCGATTGTCGCGGCGCACGACGACCGCACCGCGCTTCGCTAGGTCCCGCGGGCCCACCTCGACGCGCACCGGTACGCCGCGCAGCTCCCATTCAGCGTACTTCCAGCCGGGCTTGAAACCCTCGCGATCATCGACGTGGTAGCGGATGCGGTTGTTCAACTGTTGCTTGATTTCCTCCAGATAGGCAAAGACAGCCTTCCGCTCATCGTCCTTGCGCCAGATGGGCACGATGACAGCCTCGGTAGGAGCGAGTTTGGGAGGGATGATCAAGCCATTGTCATCCGAATGAGCCATGATAAGTGCGCCGACTAGCCGCGTGGAAACGCCCCAGGAGGTCTGCCAGCAATACTGCCACTGCTGGTTTCCGTCCTGGTACCTGACTTCAAAGGGCCGTGAGAAATTCTGACCCAGATTGTGTGATGTGCCAGCCTGCAGCGCCTTTCCGTCCTGCATGAGCGCCTCAATGCAGTAGGTGCGCACCGCGCCATTAAACTTCTCCGCCTCGGTCTTCTTGCCGATGAAGACCGGCATGGCCATGAACTCCTCCGCGAAGCGCTGGTAAACCAGCAGCATCTTGCGCGTCTCTTCCTCGGCCTCCTCAGCCGTGGCGTGGGCTGTGTGGCCCTCCTGCCAGAGAAACTCGG
>JAGMDA010000331.1 GCA_023128935.1 Candidatus Eiseniibacteriota bacterium
TCTCAATAATTAAAAATTAAGATGGGCGACCCTGGGAACTCACGACCCTGGGAACTCATATAAACACTGTTCGCTGACGGAGGACAAAAAGCCGTGTCAATAACTAACAACCATGGCACTTTACCGCAGAGGGCGATAAATATCACTGTTTTGATAACTGTATTGTTTTGGTTTCCTCTCACCGTTCTCGCCGCGACGTCCACACTGAATGACTATAATCCTCACAATGTCAACATTCCAGACAACGGTAGTTCGGTGAACAGTGATCTTGCTTTGTCCGGCGCACCCAGCGGCGCAACCATCACGAAGGTCAAGGTTTACTACGAAATCCGACACACCTACATTGGCGACCTCAAGGTGTGGCTGACAACATACTACGACGGTGCATGGCATGACTTCGTCCTCAAGAACAGGGAAGGCGGCAGCACTGACAATATCATTGAAACACGGGACAATTTAACGACGTGGAACGGTGCGTCCCCCAACCAGACATGGTATTTGGTAGCCCAGGATATGGCGACCGGGCACACCGGCTATATCGACTTCTTCGAACTTTGGGTAACGTATTCCGTCAATGATCCACCGAACACGCCTTCGAGTGAAGACCCATCGGATGGCGCTACTGGTGTTTCAATCAACAAGGACCTCGACTGGAGTTGTTCCGACCCCAACAGCGACACTCTTTACTACACCGTCTACTTCGAGAAAAATGACTCTTCCCCCGACAACGTTATCAAGAGCGATGCAACTGGCTCAGCAGCAGACCCTGGCACCCTTGACTACGACGCGCACTATTACTGGCAGGTCAAAGCAGACGATCACAAAGGCGGCGTCACTTGGAGCCCTGTCTGGGACTTCTACACCGAATCTGAACCGGTTATTGATGCCTCAATCACCGTCGCTCCGATTGGTACCGTACAAGCCGGAGATTCCATCAGCATCTCCTACGACGTGACCAACGACGGAAACGTCGACCATGCTTTCGGCGTTGGGGCTGAAATCTGGAAGGATGGCGTGAAACAAGACGACGTTGGCTCTCAGACAACGGCCTCTGTCTCCCCCGGTGGCACTAAGTCAGGTTCATTCTCGTACGACATCCCGTCAACATGGAGCGGCACATACATTGCTCGCTGCGCTGTGTGGTCCGGTACGCCCGGCTCCAGCACTTGGCTGGATTCGTACGACCGTAGTTTCACCGTTAATCCCGAGCCTCTTTCGTTGAATGGGCGAATCGCATATCACACATATAGCAAGTACATGGCTGTTCCGGGAGGCGGAGACACTACAGACGGTCAGATGTTCGTGTACGATTGCGGCGCGGACTCATTGCAGAACATGACCGCGTCCCTTCCTCTTGTTAACGCCATGAATCCCCATTTCTCGCCTGATGGGGCGCGACTTGTTTTCATGGCGGTTCCTGAAGCAAAGGCAGGGGACACCGAATACGATAGCACCGAAGGTTACTGGCACAGGAAGCGGACGAATCTTGATATCTACGTCCTTGACCTTTCCGACGGTTCACTCGTCAACTTGACTCCGAACTCTGGCATCATCGATGAAGACCCGAAGTTCTCCCCCGACGGCTCGCTCATCGTCTGGAAACGTGAGGGGCAGATATGGAAAATGAATGTCGATGGCACTTCTCTTACGCAGTTGACCAGCACTGCCGATGAGAAATCCGGCCCGAATTACTCGCCTGATGGCTCGAAGATCGTCTACTGGTCCGACGTTGGATCAAGCGCAGATATCTGGCGAATAAACGCAAACGGCTCGGGCGCGAGCATTCTTGTCGCGAACGCCAACCTACAGGACTACTACCCAATCTACCGAAACAACAACAATGTCCTCTATTCGCGATGGGAGTCCACGTCTGATCACCACGATAAGGTTTACAATGTTGAGGTGTCGTCGGGCGTTTCGATGCGCCTGGCAGTCAATGTTACTGGCGTGGAGGATGCGGACGCGGCTCCGGTCGACACAATCTATCTCTTGCTGTCGAGCAAACGTGCTGGCGGGAAGGGTAGTTATGACGTATTTGTTGCGCGATACGACAACGGAGGGACTTACACGCTGGAGGATGCAAATTCGACCCATAAGGACTTGGGTGCCTGCTACTCACCTTACACCTATGCGCGCAAACTCAAAGTGCAAGCACCGGCAAGCGGTGCAACCTTGACTGCCGGAGCATCTTACACCCTCCAAGTGCGCGCCTATTCTGATGGCGCAATCTGGTCGGGGACAAGCCCGTCTGTGACATTTCATGGGCCGACTCCTCAGACGTACTCGGATCTGCGCGATGACGGGACGGCAGGGGATGCGGTATCCGGAGACGGCATCTATTCAAGAACAATCACGCTACCCGCGTCTTCTGGTGACTACACTATCACGGCGGGTGCGCACTCCGTTGAACCGGGTGTTACTCGCCAAGTGTCGTCAGTTCCCATCACGGCCACTGTGATGGCAACTGGGGTTCCGACAGTCACGACAACCGCAGTATCCTCAATAACCTCAAATAGCGCCTTCAGTGGTGGAAATGTCACTTCTAACGGTGGAGCGTCCGTAACTGCCAGGGGAGTTTGTTGGAGCACATCCGCCAATCCAACCACCAGCGACAACCATACTTCTGACGGTACGGGTACGGGTAGCTTTACCAGCAGTATAACAGGGTTGAGTCCCAACACGACCTATCACGTCAGGGCGTATGCTACAAATAGCGTGGGAACAGGCTATGGGAGCGAAGAGACATTCACTACCACCGGAACTGCACCGCCAGCCACAACCAATGTTCAGGCCACAGACGGCACTTATACAGACAAGGTGCGCATCACCTGGAGCGCTTCTTCCGGTGCAACATCCTATGAAGTTTACCGGGCCACATCATCCGGTGGAACTAAAAGCAAAATTGGAACTCCGTCAGGCACCTACTATGACGACACATCAGCCTCAGTAGGTACTACATATTATTACTGGGTAAAGGCGAAGAACACATACGGCACCAGCGAGTTTAGTTCCCATGATACTGGTTATCGAGTATCCTGCACCTACAGCATTTCACCCACCAGCCAATCCTTTGGATCAAGTGGCAGCAGTAGCAGTGTAAGTGTGACCACTCAGAGTGGTTGCTACTGGACCGCTGTGAGCAACGCAGGCTGGATAACCATCACTTCAGGAAGTTCCGGCAGTGGCAATGGAACGGTCTCTTACTCAGTCTCAGCCAATACAGGTAGCTCAAGGACAGGGACAATTACCATAGCAGGGAAGAGCTTTACAGTGACGCAGTCTGAGGTTTGCTATACCCTATCTACTTCAGTTAGCCCCAGCGGAAGTGGATCTGTCAGCAAAAGCCCCAACAAGTCTTGCTACTATAATGAGCAAGTAACCATAATTGCCTCACCCAACGCCGGCTATGAGTTTGACTACTGGGGTGGTGATCTCTCCGGTTCGACCAATCCTGCCACCATCACCATGAACAGCAGCAAAAGTGTGACTGCCTATTTCAAATCCTGCACCTACTCCATCTCACCCACAAGCAAAAACTTCAGCTCAAGTGGTGGCAGTGGAACTGTAAATGTGACCACCCAGAGTGGCTGCTCATGGACTGCTGTGAGCAACGATGGCTGGATAACTATTACCTCAGGAAGTTCAGGCAGTGGCAATGGAACAGTCTATTACACTGTCTCAGCCAATACGGGTAGCTCAAGGACGGGGACAATGAGCATTGCTGGCAAGAGCTTTACGGTTACCCAGGAGGGAATAAATGTTCCACCTACAGCCAATGCAGGTCCTGATCAGACTGTTGATGAAGGAATTAGAGTTACACTTGATGGCTCCAATTCAATTGATCCAGATGATGGTATAGTATCTTACCTGTGGGAACAGATGGTGGGTATCTCGGTAATTCTATCTGATGAAAAAGCAATTCGCCCGACTTTCACATCACCAGAAGTGGGCCAAGATGGAGAATCACTGACCTTTCAGTTGACGGTTACTGATAATGGGGGTTTGCAATCTACGGATACCTGTATTGTTAACGTCACCTGGGAGAACGAGCCACCCACAGCCGATGCCGGGCCTGATCAGACGGTAAATGAAGGCGACACCGTGACTTTGGATGCTTCAAACTCCTCTGATCCTGACGATGGCATCGCCTCCTATCAGTGGACCCAGACGGCAGGGCCACCGGTAACCCTCTCAAATCCTACGGCGGTTCAGCCCACTTTCATTGCCCCAAATGTTGGACCTGATGGAGAATCACTGACCTTTCAGTTGACGGTTACTGATAATGGGGGTTTGCAAGCTACAGATACCTGTATTGTTAATGTAACTTGGGAAAATCAACCGCCCACGGCAGATGCTGGATCTGACCAGACGGTGGATGAGAGTGTTACGGTCACCCTTGATGCCTCCAATTCAACTGACCCGGATGATGGGATAGCTTCTTACCTGTGGACACAGGCTGCCGGAACTCCGGTAACATTGTCTGATCCCACTGCCACAAAGCCAACTTTTGTTACCCCGCCAGTCGATCTCAACGGAACAACGCTGACCTTTCAACTCACAGTTGAGGACAACGGAGGTCTTGAGAGCAGTGATGAAGTTTCTGTAACAATAAATGATAACGGGATAACTGGTTTCCCAGATGATGTAATAACTTTTAAATCATCAACAGGGGAAAATCTCGGTATCAAAGAAGAAAGTGGTGGTAATTTAACGAGTTTAAGTGCTGTAGACCCTGCCACTATAGCCGATACTACAGACAGGCCAGAGAACTTGATTTATGGTCTAATCGATATGCAAATCAAGGTTGCTATTGCTGGTGACACAGCCACGGTTACGATTTATCTCCCAATCGCAGCGCCCGATGGGTATAAATGGTACAAATATGGTCCCAACAAGGGCTGGTACGACTACAGCGACAATGCTGTCTTTAATGATGCCAGGGATCAGGTTACCCTTACCTTGATTGATGGTGGAATAGGCGATGATGACGGTATTGCAAATGGAATCATAGTTGATCCTTCAGGTCTGGGTTCACCTCCCTCCACTCCTCCCGCACCAAGCGATGGCGGTGGTGGCGGCGGTGGGTGCTCTATCGCCACGGCGGCCTTTGAATCATCCATGGAAAAACATGTTACCATCCTTAAAGATTTTAGGGATAACTATCTTCTTCCAAGCACTATGGGGCGGATGTTTGTAAATACCTATTACAAATATTCGCCAGCAGTTGCCCATTTCATTGAAAAACACGAAACATTGAAGGGAGTGGTCCGGATGGGCCTCATGCCCTTGGTAGTTATCAGTTACTTCACGATTCATTTTGGTCCAGTAACTACACTAACTATGCTTGC
>JAGMDA010000332.1 GCA_023128935.1 Candidatus Eiseniibacteriota bacterium
CCGCGGATCGACGGCGATGACTAGCTTGAGAGGCCCTACGGTTCCGGCCGCAGACGGATCGCGATCGCACTTACGTTGTCCGGGCTGCCCCTCTCATTGGCCAGATCAAGCAGCTGTTGGGCAACCACCTGCATATCGTTCTTTACAGCTGCAGCGGCCGCCCTTTCCTTGTCCTTCCGATGTGGCACAGGTTGCAGAAACGCCTCGAGGATCTCGCGCTCATTCAAGACTCGCAAAAGGCCATCGGAACAGAGCAGGAAGATTTCTTCCTCGTCGATGAGGGCCGAGCGCTCAATCTGTGGATCCAGCGGCTGCCCCAGTCCCACGGCCTGCGTCAGTGCGTGGCTGGCACGGTGATTCCGGGCCTCTTCGGGGGTCAGCACACCTCCCTTCACCAGCTGAGCAGCGATGTTGTGATCCTTGCTCCACTGCTCTATGGAGCCCTTTGCGGGTGAGATGCGATAGCAGCGGGAGTCTCCAACGTGACAGAGGTGTAGCGCGGTGCCCGCGAGCGCAAGCAATGTGCAAGTGCTGCCCATCCCTCGAAGATCGAGCCGCCCGGCCCACGCGAAGACATCGGAGTCGCACTTGTTCAGAAGATCTCGCAGGAACGCCGGCGGGTCGGTCGCCTCAGCCTGCTCCATGGCATCAGCTACCGTTTCGATAATCTGATGACTGGCCTGCGCTCCGCCGGGAGGCCCACCCATCCCGTCCGCAACGAGCGCCAGAAAGTCGATCCGAGTGTTTCGCGCTGAGTTGGAATTGTCGTGGACTGGAAGAGTGGCTTCCCTGCAGGCGCTGCCAGTCGACCCATCCGGATCGGGAAGCCGTAGCGCCACATCAGGTAACCATACGAAGACTGAATCTTGGTTGTCTGGACGCGTGGTACCCCTATCGCAGATCGCCCCCCACTCTATGATCTTGCCCATACCGGATTTCTCAGCTTTCTCCTGAACTACCTAAGGAGTGGGAAACGATCTACTTCGTCATCATCGTAGGCATCCAGGCAATCATCCTCTTGGTCGGCATCATCCTTTTGGTCGGCATCATCCTCCGGGCCAACCAGTAAATCGCTGTCCTCGTCGTCTTCATCCTCGTCGAAGTCGTCGAGATCCTCATCATCGAGATCGTCGTCTAGATCGTCATCATCGAGATCGTCATCATCGAGATCGTCGTCGTCTAGATCCTCATCGAACTCCTCGTCGAAATCATCGTCAAGAAGCTCATCATCTAGATCATCATCGTCATCCTCGAAATCTACGTCATCTTCTTCGAGATCGTCGCCAGTATCATCGTAGTTTTCGTATTCGTCGTCGTCGTGGACCAAGCTCCACGTGTTGCGGTGACCGCGCATATTACCCCTCCCGATCTGCCGCCACTCGATTTAGTCATTACCCATAGCAATAGGTATGTAACTAGGGCCCGGTTCCGGCTGTCAAACGAAAAAAGCACTCCACTTGCGATGCATCGTTTCGAATCCGTAGAATGGGGTTTTGCCACGCTTGCCGTGGGGGGTCGTGTGCGGCACCCCCATTGGCCTACGTGGGGCTAGCCGGATCTCGGGCATAGCACCCTGGAATCCGGATTGAGACAGGCATAAGGGGGGCTCCATGTTGGAGGAATCGACAGTACGGTCACCATGGCGGTCTTTGGGAACGCTGCGGACTCTAATCCAGAGGCTCCCGGCCCACTTGGCCCTGACTGCCGCCTGGACCCTGATGGCCTGCGGGTCTGGCCAGGCCTTCTATCAGGATGGAGAGGTGAGCGCCATTCTCTTCAACCGCGACCGCGCGGAGCAGCTCGAGGTACCGCTGGTGCTATTGGCCCACCAGAGCCACTATGAGATGCGTGGCAACGGGCGCAGAACGATACATGAGCACTTGATCTGGTACGTCGGGGATCCAGGCCACCCGTTCTGCGAGACCGTCAAGCGGCCCGGTGTGGTGGTAGACAACATGATCGAGATCTTCCTGCTGAAGCGGTGCCGGATCCATCGGGGTCAAGACACATTGCTGGTTGAACCGGACCGATGGGAACTCCACGCTCCCCGGAACTGGCCCAGCGAGGGCTGCCAGCCCTGGAGCGAAGTGAGCGCCGAGTTGCCCAAACTCAAGCCAGGCGATATCGTTGAGCTGGCCTACAGTCTAGATAACCGTTGGACTACGAGCCGCATCCCATCTGACTGGGTGGTTTCACCGCTGGTTGTCACGGGCGCACCAACGTTGGAGCGCCACATAATTTTCAGTTCCGATACCATCCGCAATGGCCGGGTGGATGTGATCGGCCAGAGCGTGCGTCCCATCCGCCATTACGGCGGGGCCCTCACCAAGACCGAGTTCATGATCGCCGACTTGCCCGCGGGACCGGCGGATCCCACCTCGCTGGAGACTCCCAGAGCCTACTTCACCTCCCATCAGAACTGGACATCCCTGCGCCGCATGCTCCAGCGCTATTTTCATTGGAGCATCTCGGATGGGGAGAAGTTGCTGAAGGAGCTCGGCCACTCAATTATGGAAACCCACCGGGCCTCACGCGACCGTCTGAAGGCCGTTTTGGAGCATGTGGAGCGCCACTGCAAGGGCATCCCGGTCAGCCTCACGGCTTCCACCTACTATCCGCGGAATGTTCAGCTATCCTACGGAAAGGGCGCCGCCGATCCGATGGAACGTGCGCTCCTCGTAACAGCGCTGGCGGGCGCTGCAATAATGAAGGTGGACGTCTTTCTGGCACGCGGCAACGTGGATGACTTCCGTCCCGATCTCCCAACCCCAATGCAGTTCGACCGCGTGATCCTTCGCGTGCTACTCGCAGAGGAGGACCGCTATGCGCTGATCGATCCCCTCCGACCAGACCTGCAGGAGATCGAAAAGGAGACACCGGATCTGCTCCTGATGGGTATTGAAGATACGTGGCCGGGGTTCTATCAGATCGGCCCCGACGGGGATCTCGAATCCGTGAAGGTAGCCCCCTAGCCTCGGATATCTCACCAAGCAACTAGCAAGCTGCAACCCGATTCGGTTAACCACAGAGCTGAGACCGGGTCCCCATAATGGCCCACAGCGAATCCGTGGCGCCTGCCCCGTCCAGGGGCAGACGCAAGTTGAGCGCCGGGCCCTTATGGGGACCCGGGCTCGGCGGAGCTTGAGGAAAAGTCCGGGCCACACCCTGGGCGGATCCAGCCTCGGCTGTGCTTGGATAGAGAAGTCCGCGCCAGGGGTGTGGAATCCCATTCACTGGACCTCACTCCGAAAGCGACTTGAGCGCCCGCTGGTAGGCATGGAAAGTGCGCTCACCGAATAGGACCATCTTGACATGTGTAACGCGCGGCTCCCGCCTCAGGAAGCGTAGGATCGTATCCAGCGCAATCACCGATGCTTCCTCAAGCGGGTAGCCGTAGACGCCGGTTGAGATCGAGGGAAAGGCGATCGAGCTGCCTCCCAGGGAAACCAGCAGATTCAGCGATTCCCGGTACGCCGAAGCTAGCAGCGCGGCTTCCTCCTGGCCCCCTCCCCGCCAGATAGGACCCACCGCATGGATGACCCACCGGGCAGCGAGCTTTCCGCCAGTCGTCGCCACCGCCTTTCCAGTCGGACAACCCCCGATCCGGCGGCATTCCTCGAGGATCTCTGGTCCGCCGGCCCCGTGGATGGCGCCGTCCACGCCACCACCCCCGCGCAGACCGGCATTCGCCGCTGTCACCAGTGCATCCGCCTTTATCTGAGTGATGTCTCCCTGCAGCAGCTCGATCCTGTCGTGGATCCGAGGAGGCGTTGTCATACAGCCCTCCATTCCCCTTCGGCCGGCTGGTTCGTTCCCTCGACTTCGGGAAGTATGATAGCCTATGTTATATTCGATCAGGAGATCGGACGCGAAGGCGAAGGCATTGCGGTAGTACCACTGTGCAATCCGCGGCCCCTCACGCGCTGGGTCGCCAGCCTGCCAAGGCTATGGGCCACAAGGCTAGAAATGGAACGCTTGTATGACATCGCTCTCCAGGCGCGAGCTACTGCGCAGGATCGGTATCGGTCTCATCGGGCTTCCCCCGCTGCTGCACCCCACGCCCGCCCGAACAGCGGAGATCCCACGCTGCGTCCTGGCCAAGAACGCAGACCCTTCCGAGCTCACTCGCAGGGCGATAGCTGCGCTGGGCGGGATGGAGCGCTTTGTCTCCAAGGGTACCTGCGTGGTGATCAAGCCCAACATCGGCTGGGACCGCACACCCCAGCAGGGCGCAACAACACATCCCGAGGTGGTCGCCACGCTCGTTGCGCTCTCCCTGAGGGCGGGTGCCAAGAAGGTTCATGTCATGGACCATACCTGCAATGACGCGCGACGCTGCTACCGCCGGAGCGGGATCGAGAAAGCGGCCAAGGCCGCCGGTGCAAAGATGGTCCACCTGCGCCCCGGCCGTGGGGTTCCGATGAAGGTCGGCGCAGAGCTGCTTGGAAACTGGCCCGTCTTCCGTGAAGTGGTTGAGGCTGATGTGTTGATCAATGTGCCCATCGCCAAGCACCATTCTCTTTCGCGCGCAACGCTGGGGATGAAAAACTGGTTCGGGGCAGTTGACGGGCGGCGCGACCAGCTCCACCAGGACGTGGCACTCGCCAGTGTGGAAATGGCCGCTTTTTTCAAGCCCCACTTGACTGTCCTGGATGGAACACGGGTGCTGCTTCGCAACGGCCCGCAGGGCGGCAACCTCGACGACCTCTCCCGTCCCCACATGCTGATGGCCGGTACGGACCCAGTTGCGATCGACGCCTTTGGGGGCAGCCTTCTCGGACTCACCCCGGAGGACCTGCCGCACATCGGCATGGCGGAGGAGCGCGGTCTGGGAAGTCGCAAATGGAACACGGCGGACGTCACCGTGCTCGATCTGGGCTGATATAGAACAACCAACCCCCTGGTTGTTCTATATGGTC
>JAGMDA010000333.1 GCA_023128935.1 Candidatus Eiseniibacteriota bacterium
CGACTCCCCTCCTCCCACACCACCGCACGTACGGATCACGTATGCGGCGGTTCGGCGGATTCAGTGTTCAGTTCACACCTTCACCAGGCTCGGCAACCCTAGCGCCGCGAAGTACCGCACAGGCAGTGCAATCGCGAGGGCTGGGCTCTGACTCAGACGCCACGGCCCGTGAGCTGACTTAGATGTGTTCCAAGCCAGACCACAGGAGATGCCCCGTTTCCTCAGTTCTCGGTAGCCCCGGCAGCCCCATTGCTTCCAGTGGTAGCACCGCAGCCGTCGACGGATCCACTTGTCCAGATCGAGAAGAGGTGAGGTCACCTCCGCGAAGCCAAAGTAGCCTCGCCAGCCCAGGATGTACGTCCTGAGCTCCTTCACGATCTGACCGATGGTACGTCCGCGCGTCCGGCGTGTCAGCTCTCGCACCTTCGCTTTGAAGGCCAAGAGAGACTTCGCGCTCACCTTCCGCCGGGGTGCCCGGCCGCGGGTGAACGTGAACCCGAGGAACTTCCGGTTCCATGGCCGGTCTACACCGCTCTTGGCCTCATTGACCTTGAGCTTGAGCCGGCGCTCTAGATAACGGGTCACACTGGCCTTCACTCGCTCGCCCGCACGACGACTCCGCACATAGGTGTTGCCGTCGTCAGCGTATCGGACAAAGCGATGTCCCCGTCTCTCCAGTTCCTTGTCGAGGTCATCCAGCAGCAGGTTCGCGAGCAGGGGCGAAAGTGGACTACCCTGAGGCGTCCCCTCCACCGTGGCTTCCACCACGTTTTCAAGCGTGAACACGCCGGCCTTCAGAAACCGATGGATCAGACGCACCACACGCCGGTCCCGCACGCGCGCCCGTACCCGGCTCAGAAGCACGTCGTGGTTGACTCGATCGAAGAATCTCTCCAGATCAAGGTCAACAACCCACGTGTACCCTTCCCGAATGTACATCTGCGCTTGTAGCACCGCCTGGTGAGCGCTGCGCCCCGGCCGAAAGCCGTAGCTCCGGTCCGAAAACGTCGGGTCCCACTCCGCTTGTAAAACCTGCATCAGGGCTTGCTCGACGAACCGGTCGAGGACCACAGGCACTCCGAGGTTTCGCGTGCCTCCCCCAGACTTCGGGATCTCAACCCGCCGTACAGGCTGGGGGGTGTAGGTACCTTCCACCAGGGAGGCCCGTATTGCCGGCCAATGCGTCTTCAGGTGGGGCACCAGGCCGTCCACGGTCATCCCGTCGATTCACGGTGCACCATGATTACGTCTGACCTGGCGGAGCGCTTGCCGGAGGTTTTCGCTCTCCAGCACTCGCTCCAAGAGGTCTGTCCCTTCCACCGGAGCGTCTTCTCCCTCTGCCCCAGCCACGGTTTCATCCCCCGGGTTCCCCAGGGTCAGCAAAAGCTGCCTGGCGGATGCACTACCGCGACTCGGCACGATGGCGACTTCTCCTTTCCTTCAATCCCCTCTCGGGGCACCGTTCGGGCCTTCATCCCGATGCGTTGCGGCTCGGCCTATCTGTTGCCCCACCTTTCGGCCTTGGGGTGCCTCAATAGCCTTGCCTGCCTCGGGCCTACTTCGCCCTCTGCTGACTTCTCCCGACCGGTCGGTGCCGGTTGCCCGGTACCCAGTCCTTGTGGACAGTCGGGAGACCTCCCAGGGTAAGACACAGAACGTTCCGCGCGTAGACGCCGGATTTATAAAGCACACCCCACTGCGGATGGAGGACTTCGCGGTCACGTGCCCGCTCGTCCCGGGTGTACCACACCTCAGATCCGGTTCCTGTACGTCGCCCCGCGCTTTTGGATTGGGCTTCCTCCAGACCTCACCTCGCGATGACGCCCTTGCCCTTCTCCTAGCCTTCGGCTCCGCGAAAACCTGGCACGGGGACTTCCACCCCGCTCGCTCTGTGCCATGCCTGGCACACACGCTATGGCTGAGGCGCGCGGTTCACCGCGTCGCCTCCAGCCGATTGTTCGGAGGTCGTTTCCTCAATCAAGTCATTCCGGAAAGGCTTCCAAAGAACAACATGGTTTGGATTCTTGTCGTTCTTGTAGTGATCCGGGAAATCCGGGAATCCGAGCCTTCGGTAGAGCCGGACGGCTGGATTCGTGATCAAGGCGCTGATGAGGAGCATTACAGCATCAGTCGAGCGGGATAGCTCCTCAGCGTATTTCAGCAGGAGAGTGCCAATCCCTTTGTTCCGATATTCAGGATGGACATCGATCTCTCGAACGGTGGCATATGGACCGAGAATGTCCGTTGGATAGCGCATCCACAGAATACCCGTGATTCTAGATTCGTCATGCACGACCCACCAGTTCTCCGGCTCTTGAGCAAGGCCAACCTCATGCTCGCGCCATTCTCGTTCGAAAAAGCCGTCGTTTTCAGGGGGCGCAATAAGGGCTGCATAACACTCTTGGTCCCTCAGACCCAGGCGTAACACTTCCAGGACTGCAGTCCTATCGCGCACCTCATATCGACTGATCTCCATGGCTGGTTCCTTTGCCTCCGAACAATTCCATATCTAGACTTCCACATTCGCCACTCAAATGGCCCGAAGCCAAGCACCAGGGGAACGCTTCGCTGTGACACACGGAATCAACGCCCTGGAGCCCGATGGCACGGAACTAGCCACAGACTATAGTGATAGCGACTGAAACACCAGGGTTGACCTCGCAGGTCTCCGATCACGGACTTCCAGGATTGCCGATTATGCACAGGCTATGCAGAAGACCAGATCGCTCGGCGGTCGAAGCAAGCCGCGCTCGTGCTGCAGCGACCACAGGCGATTCCCCTCCCTGGCAATGCATGACGGGGCGCAGGCGCACCCCCTCTAAACGGATGCCCTGCTTGGAGCAAGATACGCAAAGGAAGAAGAATGCCAAAGACTGACGACCTCTCCGGCGCGGCCACCGCCTTGATCCTGCGCTTCGCGATCGCATTCCCACTCGCAAGCGCTGGCGAAATGTGGTTTAATTCTCCTATGAGTTGCCACCGGGAGGCAGGTGCTCAAGGTGGTGAATCACAGTGGTGCCCGAGCGGATCGGTGGGGAAATCGTCACCCGTGCGACTGCATCTGTGCCCCGGGGCACAGATGAAAAAGGATGTCTCCGCCGGCCCAGTTCACTTTTCTTGTGATTCCCTGCTCCAGCTGTGTATCTCCCAGTAGCACCCAGTCCATCGGGCTGATCGGCAGCACGCACTTTCGTCCGATGCTCGAA
>JAGMDA010000334.1 GCA_023128935.1 Candidatus Eiseniibacteriota bacterium
GGATTACTGGCCCAAGCTCTTCAAGCACGGGCCTGGCTTACAGTTCGAGGTAAGGCATCTCCCGAGCTTGAACACCAACGACACTGACGAAGCAGGACAAAAGGAAAGGAGAAGTTCATGACTTCCGATCGGAGCAAGCGCCAACCGCAGAGTAATGCACATCGGACAGATCCACTCTCTGACCTCGCAGAGTCCCAGGCCATTCTAGAGCACCTTTCGAAGAATCACCCAGATGGCCGGGCAGACGAGGAACGCAAGCGCAACGCCGCCCTCGAGCAAAGCGCCCAGCGATGGAGCACCCAACAGGCCTTTCAAGCCTTCCGCGGGGTTGCGTGCTCCATCACCGCGAATCTGGATATGAGATCCCTGGTCAAACAGATCCTCAAGGCGGCTATCCAGACGCTCGGAGCGGAGCGCGGAATTCTCTTTCTCGGACGAGAGAAGGACGTCGGGCTTCTTCCAGTCGTGGCCATCAGCATCACCGGCCAGGAACTCGATGATCTGGAGCGGGTCAGCCGGACCATCCTGCGGCAGGGGAGCAGGGGTGAGGTCGTTGTCAGTCAAGATGCCGCCAACGATCCACGCTTCCGGGATGTTCCGAGCATCAAACTCAAGAAGATCCGCTCCGTGATGTGTGCCCCGTTGATCTCGCGGGGCAAGCCAATAGGGCTCATTCACCTGGACGCGCCTTTGGCCGCCGGAGCGTTTTCGGAAGACGGGCAGCGGTTTCTGGAGGCCTTTGCCGATCTGGCCGCCGTGGCGTTGGAGAACGCCCGGCTGCACGGCGAAGTAGTGCATGAAAACACCGACCTCCGTCGCCACCTCACCTCTCAGGAGTCCTTCAAGCAACTAGTGACCGTGAGCCCCCGCATGAATGCCCTGCTGCAGAGGGCCACCCTAGCGGCACAGGTCGACGCACCGATCATGATCCTGGGCGAGAGCGGTACTGGAAAGGAGTTGCTGGCCCGGTCAATCCATAAGACCGGTCCGCGGGCCCTCAACCCTTTTGTGGCCTGCAACTGCGCGGCCGTACCGCGAGACCTCATGGAAAGCCTCTTCTTCGGCCACACCAAAGGGGCCTTCACGGGGGCGCTGCGCGATACGCAGGGCCTGCTGCGTGAAGCCGATCGGGGGGTGCTCTTCCTGGATGAGGTCACCGATCTGGGCCCTGATCTGCAGGGCAAGCTGCTTCGCGTGATCGAGGATGGGGTCGTGCGCCCGCTGGGCACCCGTCGGGACATCCGCGTGGATGTCCGCGTGATCACGGCAACCAGTCGCGACATCCACACGGAGATCCAGGAGGGCCGCTTCCGCGAGGAGCTCTACTATCGAATCAACGTGCTCGAACTGCGCATCCCCCCCCTGCGGGAACGACCCGAGGACATCCCCGTGCTGGTGGACCATTTCTTGCACAAGCATGCGGAGGACCGAGGCGACGGGCGCAGCGTGACTTTCACAGGGAAGGCCGTGCAGTTCCTGCAGACGCTCCCGTGGCGAGGGAACGTGCGGGAGTTCGAAAGCTTGGTACGCCGTGTCCTGGTTCTCTCGAACCAGCCCAAGGTGACCGTGGCGCAGCTCAAGCGTTTCCTCTCCGTTCCGCCTGGGGGGGGACTCGCGGGGATCGATAAGGAGCTGGGTGCCTCGACTGCCGCTGTGGGCAAGGGCGATGGGATCAGGTCCATGGTCGAGCTGGAGCGCGATGCGATCCGGACAGCCTTGATCCGCACCGGAGGAAACAAGTCGAGGGCTGCCCGGCTCCTGGGACTACACCGCAACACGCTCTTGCGGAGGATGAAGAGACTGCAGGTCTCCTGGCAAATCTAGGGTCGCGGCGGCCCCCGACGTTGTCACAACAACGAAGGAGGTACCGCCATGCGACCCAGTTCATTTCGAATCGCTTTCATCGTGCTACTGATCCTCGCGGGATCATCGCTACCAGTCCACCGCTCCGGCGTGGAACCGGCCTGGGCGGGCGAGACGGGTGTCCTGAAGCTGATGGTCAAGGAATGCGGGGGCACCTGGCTTGACAACGTGGAGGTGGAAGTCACCATCTACCGGCCAGGCACCGGGGAGATTGATTCGGATTCCGGATACACCGACGTGGGCTACATCGAATTCGAGTTCAATGATCTCGAAGACGGAGACGAGGCCCGCGTGACGGTGGAACCAAATGGGTCTGGATCCGAGCACACCTACTACTGGGATGATGGCTCTCGGCATCCATCTGCGTGGGACATAGGCCTGACACTTGGGGGCCAATGTGACGACGACTGGTATGATGAGGAGGCAAATGTCATTCTCTGCGTTTGCGAGTAAGCTCAGCGTTTGCAAGTAAGCTCAGGAGAATGAATCCCTAGTTGGAGGGAGCGGTCCGTCCGTTCCGCGACCAACTGGGCAGGCGGGCAGAGGAACAGGGCGCGGCTGGTCAGGTTTGCAGCGGCGCCCTTTTTCTGCAACGAGCCAGCTATCCAAAGAGCGGGACCCGCCGACATCGGAGGAAGACTCCCTATCCCGAGCGCAAGTCAGACACTTCCCGTTTGACATGTGCTCCCTGGTTTGCTCCCTGGTTTCCGAATGAATATCACGCGATTGAATTACACAGAGGGCTTGTCATGCCCGTTCGCTGACGCATGTACACCTGGCCAGCGAGCCCTTGCGTTGTTCTGGCGGGGGGAATGTCGCCCTTCGCCGGCCCTGTAACTCCTTCCCAATGCTGGAGTTGTGCCACCTCTCGTAGTTGTGCCACCTCGCGTAGTTGCGCCACCTCTCCAGGAACGGATGCCGACCCTGGCAAGAAGTGATCGTCGTGCGGTTTGTTGCAGTTACAGGTAGACAACACATCCATGTTTGGGATATGGTTTCCTTGGATCCGGGTAAGTCGCCGCTGAGAAATCAGGCCCTGAAGGGAGGCGGCCATGCGTATCTAATCCTGATATCTTGGATCGCCCTATCCCTCGCCAAGCCCGCCGCGGAGACCTACCTGATCAATCCGGAAGGAACCGGGGACTTCCCCACGATCCAGGCCGCAATCGACGCAGTCGTGGATGGAAAGGTCCTGGACCCACATAGGAGGTGCTGGCAATGAGACCCATAGGTTGTACAATCGTGGCCCTGGGTGCAGCGGGACTAGCTTTTTGCATAGCCAGCAGCACCTGCGCCAGGGCGGCGGAAGGACGCGATCTCGCGCAGTCCGTAGCGCACCACTTGGTGGAATCCCGCGATGCCTCCACAGATCCACTTTCTAGGAATCTGCTCTTTGATGGAACGAGCGGGAAGGTGACCAGCAGTTCTCCGGATCCTTCGAGAATGAACAGCTGGTTTGGTGCCGACACGGCGGACTGTGCCCTCACTTCTCCAGGAGTTGGATGGGCCAGGGAACATGCTGCGAGTCAGTGCAGGGATGAGTACTGGTGGCAGGGCTTCTGTCAATGCGGTACTAATAGCACTGTTAGTTGCGCAACTTTGTATGACGGACTTCTAATAGTGGGAGGAAGCTTCAACGAAGCGGGGGGGAGCATTGTTAATTATATTGCTGCCTGGGATGGGAAATCCTGGGTGTTATTGTGTGGTGGCGTCAGCGCCCGTGTGAATGCAGTTGTGGTCCATGGTGACAGGTTGATCGTGGGGGGGGTGTTTACAGAGGCAAGCGGTTTACCTGTCAACAGCATAGCGGCCTGGGATGGGGTTTCTTGGAGCCCGTTGGGAGAAGGTGTGGATGGTGAGGTGTTCGCGCTGGCGATCTATAACGGCGACTTGATCGCGGGAGGGCAGTTTGCAGAGGCCGGGGGACAGCCAGCAATGAACATCGCCCGCTG
>JAGMDA010000335.1 GCA_023128935.1 Candidatus Eiseniibacteriota bacterium
TGGCTAGGATCGATCTCCTGGACGATACTGCGACCGCCGCACGTCCCGTTTCAGAGGATGAGATCCGGGGCAACGCAGTGCTGTTGAAGGAAACCCTGGCCAGTTTCGGCATCAGTGGTGAAGTCAGCGAGGTTCAGCCGGGGCCCGTGATCACGCGCTATGAGTTCACGCCGGGCAGCGGTGTGACGATTAGTCAGATCGTGAGCCGCCAGGATGATCTGGCCCTGGCGATGCGTGCGCCGCGGGTGAGATTGCTCGCTCCGATCCCCGGCAAGGCGGCTGTGGGGGTAGAAATCCCCAATCGGCAGCCTGCCGTGATCTACTTCCGGGAAGTGGCCGCCCTGCGGGCCTTCCGCGATGCCAGAGAACCACTGTTTATGGCGCTGGGCAAAGATGTGGCCGGCCGGCCATTCTATGCCTCCTTGGACAAGATGCCGCACCTGCTCGTGGCCGGAACCACTGGTTCGGGAAAGAGCGTTTGCCTCAACACCCTCATAGTCTCTCTCCTCATGCGCTGCACCCCGGATGAGCTGAGGCTCGTGATGATCGATCCAAAGATGCTGGAACTAACGATGTTCAACGGCATCCCACATCTGGTGCGTCCGGTGGTGACCGAAAACCAGGAAGCAGTGCGATGCCTGCGGTGGCTGACGCGTGAAATGGAGCGCCGCTACCGAGCGCTGGCGGGCTTGGGCGTACGCAATATCAGTGCCTATCAAAGCCGGCGCAGGGATAGCCGGGGCGAGGCGCGGTTGCCCATGATGCCCTACATCGTGGTTTTTGTTGATGAACTGGCCGATCTGATGATTGCGAACCAGTCGGAGGTTGAGGTTCCGATCACGCGCCTGGCCCAGATGGCGCGGGCGGTGGGGATCCACCTTGTGCTGGCCACGCAACGACCCTCCGTCGACATCATCACGGGGGTGATAAAAGCCAACTTCCCAGCGCGCATCGCCTTTCAGGTGGCTACCAAGATAGACTCGCGCACGGTCCTCGACATGAATGGCGCCGAGTCGCTCCTCGGCCGCGGTGACATGTTGTACATTCCGCCGGGGAAAGCCCAAGCCCACCGCATCCACGGTGCCTTCCTGAGTGACGCGGAGATCGAGCGGATCACATCCTACTTGCGGCAGTTCCCTCCCGCCGAGCCGCTGCAGATGCCGGAGCCTGAGGGCGTTGACCTCAAGGAGGGTGGGCCCATGGAGGATCCGCTCTTCAACGAAGCCCGGCGCATTGTGGTCGCCAGCCAGCAGGGTTCCACCTCACTTCTGCAGCGCCGTCTGCGGATTGGCTACACGCGCGCTGGAAGATTGATAGATATGCTGGAGCGCTCCGGGATCGTTGGTCCCCCTGACGGCAGCCGGGCGCGGGAAGTTCTGGTGCCTGTTCAATCGCTTGAGGAAGAGACCGCCAGATCTGAGAGGATGGAACCCTGATCCGGTCGGCGGAAAACACAAAGATGCCGGCTGGGCACGCGTCGAGGGGAGAAGGCCAGTGACGGCTGCGGCGAAGTGGACGAGGATTGGGTGGCGCGCAGCAATAGGCGCGCTGCTCAGTGCGCTGGCAGCCTGCCCGGTAGGCGCAACGGAACAAATCGATGCAGCGCCTCTCGTTGAGGCCCTGCTCGCGCAGCTTGCGGGAGCTGCAGGGCTGCGGGCGGAGTTCCTGCAGATCAATAAGTGGACCGTCATAGACGCAGCGGACTCAGCGAGAGGGACACTGGTGATTGCGCCGCCGCAGCGGTTTCTGCTGGAGTACCGCGAACCTGCCGGACACCGAGTGGGTTGTGACGGACAGTTCGTCTGGACCTACATTCCGGAGGAGCGCCAGGTGATGCGTGCAGCCGTAACAGAGACAACCGGCTGGGGTGACTTCTTCCTGCGCGGATTGGAGGAGAGCGTGGATTCCCTGGCTACGCTCCAGGAGGAAGGGGGGCGACGTTGCGCCTGCTTCATGCTTGGTGCGCGACCGCAGTGGGGGGTTCGGAGCCTTGAGCTGAAGATAGATCTGGCAACCGGTGACTTGGTGTATTGCGCCTATCAAGATGAAGAGGGCAATCGGATCCATTTCGAGCTGAGGCAGGTGGAATTCCCAATAGCGTTCCGCGACTCACTATTTCATTTCACGGTGCCGCAGGGCTTCGAGCTTCT
>JAGMDA010000336.1 GCA_023128935.1 Candidatus Eiseniibacteriota bacterium
TTCGAAACCGGATCTCCATTCAAGGCTCCTCCGGGATCTTCCAGAAAATGGGCCACACGAAACCCTCAAGAGCCCAATTTGGAATAGTACCGCAGGGGTTTGGAGTAAGGATGATTGCGCTCGAGGGTCGTAGGATATCGAGGGCCCTTAGTGCCTCGATCCATAAATACGGGTGCATCGGCGGCCTCGGTGCGTCACCGTACTTGTGGACCGGGACACTTAGAGGTGCCCGTAGAACGCGGGTCTGCGGTCGCGCAGAAGGTGGTTGGCCCTGTTGACCATCTTGTCATCAGCTAGTGCTGGATGGATCTCCGCGATGATGACCTCCTCGCGATCCAGTGACGCCTGCGCCAGGCGTTCTCCCCTGCGACCCGTTATCTGGCTCCTCCCTGTGAAGGTGATGCTGCCGCTCTGGCGTTGATCTGTGCCGATCCGGTTTGCCGTCACGGCAAAGACCCCGTTTTCCAGACAGCGAGTGATCATTGCGTCCTGGCAATAGGGCATGACCAGGTTGGCCGCGTGCACCAGGATCTGCGCGCCCGAGAGTGCGAGTGCGCGGGCAGTCTCTGGAAAGATCCAATCGAAACAGATCATTGGTCCCAGGCGTCCAGCGGAGCTTTCCAACACACGGGCTGGCCGATCAGCGGGGTCAAACCATTGCTTCTCCCGATCGAAGAGATGGATCTTTCTGTAGCAGCCCAGAAGCCTTCCCTGGTCAGCCATGACGGCTGAGTTGAAGATCCGGCCGTCGCGTGAACGTTCGGCGAAGCCACCCACGATAACTGCGCCGGTTTGTGCAGAGAGATCCAATATGAAGCCGGGTGTTTCGCCTTCAGGAAAAGGCTCCGCGAAGGACGCGGTCTCTTGACGATCCCGAAACAGGTAACCCGTATTGAAGAGTTCGGGAAGCACGAACAGATCGGCCTTCACTGAGGTGATCAATTCGCGGGCCTTGCGGAGATTGGCTGCCACGTCGCCGAATCGGGGCTCCATCTGCACTGCTGCCAGACGAATCATTGGCTCCCCCAAAACAGATGTGAAGGTTGCGGAACAAGGACTGATGCTGGCTCCCTGTAGGTTACCAAGCAGCTACCACTTGTATCGAGACAGATCCGGTCATCATTCTCCGACTACATGCGGCCTATTTCAAGAGGAGGAGTTGGCGAGTCTGTGCCTTGTTGCCGAGATTGAGCTGGTAGAAATAGATGCCGCTTGGCTGTTGATCACCCGCGGCGTCTCTGCCATCCCAATAGATCCTGTATTGGCCCGGGGGGAGGGTGTGTTGGAGTAATTGGCGGATCGGGTGGCGTTTGATGTCGAAGATGACGAGCCGCACGTGGGTCTCGCCCCTGAGATCGAAGGCGACTGTTGACAGTCCCGCGGCCCTCCGCGGACGGTGTGCTCCTTCCTCTGGGGGCCAGAGGTTATGAGCGGCCCCAGGCGGTTGATCATCCAAGGCAGTGCCGGGACCCAGCGCACCGGGATCCATCGCAACGCTCGGGCAACCGCGGCGCGATGCGCCCCCTGCTACGGCGGGCCAAGGCATGAGGCTTGGGTCGCAGAGGGTGTTCAGGTCCCAGACGTAAACACTGTTCAAGCGCTCGGTGGCGGCCAGCAGCTCCAGATCCCCGTCGCCGTCAAGGTCGACCGTGACGGGGGCGGCGCAGACAATCTCATCCTGCGGCAGCATGATGGGGAATTCATCCAATTGCTGCCCCCGTTTGTCGAAGGCCCAGATCCATGTGTCGCTCTCGAGTCCCGTCGAGAGCGCTGCGACGAGGATGTCGTTCCAGCCGTCTCCATCCAGGTCGACGATCAGAGGCGTGGCATTGACCGTCTCCCGTCTAAGCCGCCGGGGCCACCCAGGCAGGGGTTGCGCGCTGCGGCCGTCAATAGCGAGTATGGCTGCATCGCCTCCCACTGTGGCGATCACAATCTCCAGGATCCCATCTCCGGTCAGATCGCCCAGGGCCGCACCGGCATTGCAGGCATCGGGCAGGTGGTAGGGCCAGTTGGGAACTGGTCTTCCCCGGGCATCCAGAACGGTGACGGTCGCGGGACCGGAGAATCCATGCTCTGAGGTGATGACGATCTCAGGTCGTCCATCACCGGTGACATCGCCGAGTGCGACACCCCCAAACCCGGCTCGGGCTTGGTGAGGTACTGGAGCGGGCCATCCGTCCAGGATGCTTCCGGAGATCGTCCAGGCGTGGATTTGGCAGGCGTTAGAGGCCAGGAGGATCTCTGGCACACCGTCGGCGTCAATATCCCCCACAGCGGGCGCGGCGAAGGTGCTCGGTGGGTTGGAGGGCTGGGTGGCATGTGGCAGTTGCTGCGGCCAGCCAGGCAGGCACTCACCGCTTCCGCGAAACAGCCACACCTTGCCCCCTGCTGCAATGCACACCTCGCTG
>JAGMDA010000337.1 GCA_023128935.1 Candidatus Eiseniibacteriota bacterium
GAAGCCGAGGCAAAGAAGCTCGCGGCAGCCAGGCGCGTGGTCCTGGTGGGCAACAAGATCTCGCCGGGCAATCCAGTAACCAAGCCCGACGGCACGGTGGTGCGCACGCTGTGGGGAGAACTCGCCTGGCAACTCGGCCACCAGGCGGGCGGTGCAAAGGAAGCCAAGAAGGCCTTCGAGCGCCTGCAAGCCGACGACGAGAAGGCCACCAGCCCGGGCGATGTGCTGCGCGAGTTGTTCAACGAGTACGGTCCGTGCCTTGTCTTGATCGACGAGTGGGTGGCCTATGCGCGCCAGCTCCACGACCAGAGCGATCTGCCCGCGGGGAGTTTCGAGACACAGTTCACCTTCGCCCAAGCGCTCACTGAGGCGGCTAGGGCAGCCAAGAGCTGCCTGCTGGTCATCAGCCTGCCGGCGTCCGATACGACCGGATCGCCTCATGCCCAGGCCGATGACGTGGAGGTCGGCGGTCACCGTGGGCGGGAGGCGCTTGGTCGTCTGGGCAACGTGGTGGGGCGCGTCGAAGCCTCATGGCGCCCGGCCAGTGCCGAGGAGGGCTTCGAGATCGTGCGCCGGCGGCTCTTCGAGCCACTGTCCGATCCGCAGCAGTTCAAGGATCGCGATGTGGTCGCGCGGGCCTTCGGTGATCTCTACCGGGCGCAGCATCAGGAATTTCCGCCGGAGTGTCGCGGTGCCGACTACGAGAAGCGCCTCAAGGCCGCCTATCCGATCCATCCGGAGATCTTCGACCGCCTCTACACCGACTGGTCCGCGCTGGTGAAGTTCCAGCGCACGCGGGGCGTGCTGCGCTTGATGGCCTCGGTGATCCATAGCCTTTGGGAAAAGGGCGACAAGAACCCGCTCATCCTCCCCGCCAATGTCCCGATCGACGATACGCGCGTGCAATTCGAACTGACGCGATACCTCTCCGATAATTGGGTGCCCATCCTGGAGAAGGATGTCGACGGCCCGAGTTCGCTTCCCCTGCGACTCGACGGCGAGGTCCCGAACCTAGGCAAGTTTGCCGCCTGCCGGCGCGTGGCGCGCACGATCTACCTGGGCTCTGCACCAACCGCGACGGCGGCCCATCGTGGTCTCGAGGACCGGCGCGTGAAGCTGGGTTGCGTGATGCCGGGTGAGTCACCGGCGATCTTCGGCGATGCGCTGCGACGGCTTGCCGCCACGGCTACCTACCTCTATCAAGATGGACCACGCTATTGGTATTCGACGCAACCGACCGTGACCAAGCTCGCAGAGGACCGGGCCGAGCAGCTCAATCGAGACCCGGACAAGGTCATTCAGGAGTTGGAAAGGCGACTACGTGCCGATCTGCGTCAGTCGGGTGATTTCAGGCGGGTGCATCCACTGCCTGCCACGAGCGCCGATGTGCCGGATGATCTCGATGCGCGACTTGTGGTTCTCGGGTGTGAGCAGGCGTATAGCAAGGAGCCAGGGAGTTCGGCGGAGAAAGCGGCTCAGGCCATCCTGGAGATGCGCGGCAATACCCCACGGCTCTATCGCAACACGCTGATCTTCTTGGCAGTGGACAAGACGCGGCTCCAGGATCTGGATGAGGCGCTTCGCAAGTTCCTGGCCTGGGAGTCGATCGTCGCTGACAAGGACGTGCTGGACCTATCACCGCACCAGGTGAAGCAGGCCCAGATCCAGATGACGGCGGCGGACGGTGTGGTGACCGCGCGCCTGCCCGAAGCTTACCAGTGGTTGCTGGTCCCGGGGCAGAAGAGCCCGCAGGCTCCGGTCGAGTGGCAGGCGATCCGTCTCTCGGGCCAAGGTGCTTTGGCGGTGCGAGCCAGCAAGAGGCTCAGGAATGACGAGCTGCTGGTCACCAGATTCGCGGCCACGCGCCTGCGCATGGAGCTGGATCGCGTGCCCCTGTGGCGAGGCGACCATGTGGCCATCCAGCAGCTTGTCGAGGATTTCGCGCGGTACCTGTATTTGCCGAGGCTCAGAGACGCGTCGGTGCTGCTCGGTGCCGTTCAGGATGGGTTCGGTTTGCTGACATGGGAGAAGGATTCGTTCGCATACGCAGAGAGCTACGACGACGAAGGCAAGCGCTACCGCGGCTTGCGCGCCGGGCAGAGCCTTTCGGTCGGTGAAGGCAACGCCGGCCTGCTGGTGCGACCGGATGTGGCAAGGCGGCAGATCGATTCCGAGACGCCGGCTTCCGTGACGGTGCCTGGTGCCACCGCGGACGGTGGGGGCGGCACTGCCACGCCGGGGCCGGGACCGTCGCCAACGATCGGTCCTTCTGTCAAACCTGCTAAGTCTCGCGGACCCCGGCGCTACCACGGCACCGTGGTGCTTGACCCGCAGCGCGCCGGACGGGATGCCAGCAAGATTGCCGAGGAGGTCATCACGCACCTGGTCGGGCTGGAGAGCGCCTCGGTACGGGTGACGCTGGAGATCGAAGCGGAGATCGCGGATGGGGCTCCTGAGAATGTCGTCCGAATCGTCACCGAGAACAGTCGCGAGCTCAAGTTCAGCAGCCATGGGTTTGAGGAGGAGTAACGGGCACAGGAGTGCGTGAGCTTTGCCACACGATGATGCGAAGGAGCACGATGGGAGGCCCTGAATGGAGACCACCGAGAAGATCGTCGAAGCGTACGTCCGCTACGTGAAAGGCTGTTCACCCTTCCGAACATCAAGTGCAAAGGGCAATACGAGATCGATTTTCTCGCTGTGGATCCTTACGATGTCGGCGGTTCGGGCGGTCTGAGTCGGTCGCTGTGGGCTCGCTCACCTGGGTTGGGTCTACCCCTCATCCTCCCCCGTCAATACATCCGTCTGACAGTGATATCGCCATGGAGATCATCTTTCAAGGCGGTAGCCAGGGCATCATCGACAACAATGGTGAGGGCGGGCAGGAGTTCTTCGAAATCAGTGCCTGGCTAGGCGACTATGATGTGCGCGTTTGGGACAATGATTGGAAGGGTTCCCAGGAGAACTATGCTCTTTGGATATATATCTACACCCCGACAGGGGACGCGCAGTTCCTTGAGAGCAAAGTAGAACCGCTCACCATCAGCTCCCAGTTCGGCAAGCCACAAGTCACTGCTCGGATTATGGAGCCTGCACAGCTTTCCTTCTTCGACCTCAACGGGCGCAAGTTTGAAAGCTTCATGCTTCCTCCGGGTGAGATCCTGCCGGCGCAGGTTTCGCTTCCTGTCATGCTCACCGAGGAGCTACTGCACGCCTACACCAGGCCGGTTGATAATGGCTTGCTGGATCGTATCGAACGCTGCGGTCAGTGGGCCATCTCTTCGAGTTGCGCTATGGCTTGGATGCCGGCTAGGAGGTTTTGGCGAGGGACAGGTCAGGCTGCGGGGAGGGGACCGGCGGCAACGAGCTTCTTCCTGGCTGGATCGACGACGAGATTCAACCCTTCCAGCGTGCGGGCTCCCAGGAGGAGAAGGTCTCCTGGTTCGGCAAAGACGACCTCATCAATTGTGAAGCTCCTGGCGACCCTCAGGATAGCAAAACCAACACTGCGCGTGACGATTTCGCCGTTTGCCATCACGAAACGGAGATCCTTCTTCTCTCGAGTGACCTCGATTGCCTCGAGTTTGGAGGCCGGAATCCAAGTGTACTCGCTCCCGGTGTCCACCAGGACCTTCAGCAGGCGGACGGATTTGGAGCGATCCACGTGGTTCTCGACACGACAGACTGTGTAAAACGAACCCATGTGCGTATGCTAGCATGTGCACTCCTGAATTCAACACGATTTGCGGGCGGATCGGTGCGTGGCCGGATCGGGGGAGCACAGAGCCGCTGTCGGGTGCATTTACGAGGATGATCGAGCTATGGTAGTAGGAGATCTGTCCGGTCTTGTGCTTGATGTGCGAGCAGTTGTCGCAGTGGATCTTCTCGGACGAGTAGTACCATGTGCCATCCAGCGGCGGCGGGCGGAGACCGCCAAAATTAGAATTGCTGGGTGGATGAGACCATGTCTGCCGGGTGTTACCAGAGTGTGCTATGCTAACTGGTTTATAGTCAGGCTTTCGAGGAGATGAACCGGTCGGTGACGCAACTCCGACCAAGACCTACGGGACAACGTCAAATGAACATCCGCAACGTGGCTATCATCGCGCACGTCGATCACGGCAAGACCACGCTGATCGACCAGTTGCTTCGCCAGAGCGGTCA
>JAGMDA010000338.1 GCA_023128935.1 Candidatus Eiseniibacteriota bacterium
GATGATCGGAGTGGACCTGTTCGGCAAGCAGAGGGTGATCGGAGAGACGTTCTGTGCGTGCGCCTCCGAATCAGGACCATCGCTCAGAATGCCTGACGGCAACCTGGTGTGCGGCACGGCCAGGATATTGTACAGCGCCGGACGCGGTGAAGTCAGGGCGCTGGCCATCTATACCGTGGAGGGCCGGAGGATCCGGGATCTGCTCTCAGGTCAGACGAGCCACGCCAATTCCGGGGAGATCCTATGGGACGGTCGCGACCAGAGCGGCAGCCGCGTCCCAGGAGGCGTGTACTGGATGCGGCTCTCCACATCGGAGGCCGATCAAATCACGAGATTAGTGGTCATTCGATAGCGGCAAGCCAGTGGTCATTCGGTATGGACCAGGCAGTGGTCATCCGGTAGCGGCCAGCCACATGCTGGACTGGATTTTCTCCTTCTGAGACACGCGATCTTCCGCTGCATGGGGCAAGGCGCGCCAGGGAATCGGACCCTCGGCTCAGTTGAACTCGAAACCGTCGAGATACCATGCAGCAACAGGGTGTTGGTGAGAAGTACGGGCCACTCTAGGGTGTTGGTGAGAAGCACGGGCTGCTCTGCGGAGGATGATGCGATGGACCGCATTTCAAGACGGACCTTTATCAAGGATATGGGAAAGGGATTGGGCGTAGGGGCCGCAGCGTTGTCCGCTCCCGCTTGGTTTGAGCATGCCGTAGCCCAAGCCCAGTTAGATATTCCTTCACATAGCGAGATGTATAACATCCTCACCCGTGCCCTTTCACGCGGGGGGCATTACAGCGATCTCTTCCTTGAGGTCAGGCAAACGGCCCACATCGTCATCGCGAGCAGCGAAATCAAGGCGATGGAGTACGGGATCCTGAAGGGTGGCGGCGTGCGGACCGTCTTCGGCGAGAAGGTGGGTTACGCCTATGCCGAGACCTTCGATCCTGAGACGCTCGCGGATGTGGCCGACACTGCCGCCCGGATCGCAGCGGGTGGCGGGGGGATCCAACCCATCAGGGCCAGGAGGATGAATTTCCCTCAAATCATCTCTGCCCGCAAGCCTATTGGCGACGCCGAGGTTGTGGAGAAGGTCAGGATCCTGGAGCGTGTTGATCACGCCGCGCGGGCAGTAGGCCCCCACGTGAAGCAGGTGCGCATTGACTACAGGGACGCCGCGCAGGTCTTCACTGTCGTCTCCTCTGATGGCCGCCTGGTCACGGATGAACTGCCTGTAATCTACCTGCGCGTGACAGTCAGCGCCGCCCGCGGGGAAGCGGTCGCGGAAGGCATGTGCCGGGTTTCGGGCCGCAGGGGCATGGAGCTGCTCGACGGCAGTTCGCCAGAGGACGCTGGACGAGCGGCGGCGCAGCAGGCGCTCCGGATGCTGGACGCCCGGCCAGCGCCGACCGGTGAGATGCCCGTGGTCATCGCCAAGGGCGGTGGCGTGATGTTCCACGAAGCGGTGGGACACGGACTGGAGGCAGACGCAGTACTCAAGAACTCCACTGTCTTCGCCGGTCGCGTTGGTGAAAAGGTCGCCACCGAGCTTGTGACACTCCATGATGATTCAACGATTCCCGGTATGCGCGGTAGCTTTAACGTCGATGATGAGGGCACTCCTGGGAAGAAGGCCATCTTGATTGAGAAGGGAGTGCTCAAGGGGTACATGCAGGATCTGCGCACAGCGTACAACATGGGAGAGGAGACCACCGCCAACGGTCGCCGTCAGTCCTTCCGCCATCCCGCGATTGTCCGCATGACCAACACCAACCTCTTGCCCGGGGTTGACAATCCGGATGAGATTGTCAAGGAGACGAAGAGGGGTGTATTCGCAGCGAACTTTGGAGGTGGTGAAGTAGACGTAACGAGCGGGCAGTTTACCTTCGGTCTGCGAGAGGCTTACTTGATTGAGGATGGACGAATTACGGCCCCCATCAAGGGCGCAAACCTGGTGGGTTCGGGACCCGAGGTGCTTACCAAGATAGACCGGATGGGATCGGATTTCGACAGTTGGGCCGGGACATGTGGGAAAAGCGACCAGTGGGTGCCGGTGACATCCGGATGTCCGACATTGCGCGTAACCGGAATCACCGTTGGGGGAACCGCATAGCACGGGTTATATAAGGCAAACCAGTTTGCGTTTCCACAGTGAACCCTCCGGCCGAGTGGAGGGGTGCACAGGGAGAAGGAATGGATTCCAAGCGTGAACCCATCAGCATGGCATCACAGGTCGTCGATGTTGCCCTCAAGGCGGGCGCGGAGGCGGCGGACGCCTTTGTGCGATCGTCGTCGAGTCTTTCGATGTCGGTGCGCAATGGAGAGACCGAGTCTCTACAGAAGGCGTCAACCTTTGGCCTTGGGCTGCGGGTCATGGTTGACAGCCGCACGGTCCTTGTTCACACCACAGATACCGGCAGGATCGGCCTCCTGAAACTGGTCACCCGCGCAATTGACATGGCGCGTACTCTGCCCGAGCCCAAGGAACCGGTTCCATTTGGCTCACCGCAAGATGTAGAAAGCCTGCCTCACCCCGATCCTGCACTTGCCAGCGAGTCCTCCGAGACGAAAACAGAAAGGCTTTGTGCCATAGAGAAGGCGATGCTGGCAGTCAACGGAGTCACACGTTCAGGTGGAGTCTCCTACAATGAAAGAGATAGCGAGGACATCCTCGTCAATTCCGAGGGCATCCGTCTCAGCAATTCTAATTTTGGCAGCTTC
>JAGMDA010000339.1 GCA_023128935.1 Candidatus Eiseniibacteriota bacterium
GAGCAGCCTGAGTACGTATCACGTCGAAATCCTCCGGCGCCGCGGGTGAGGTATGTCTTCTGGCGAGGAGTTTAGGCTTATTGCGCGGGAAAGCAGTGGAAAGTAGTGGGCAGCACGCCGCTTTGCCTCAGAACCTGGCAAAACTGTCTCCGTGAGATTTTCCTGGGGATTGATCTTTCGATATTTCACGGTTTTGGGACAGGCTCTATATAGGTCACCTACGCGGGCGCCGTTCTTCGTCTTGTAGAACATCGAGTTCTTACGGTGCAGGATTGCCTTCTTCAGAGCGCGCTCGCAGACATTGTTATCCAGGGGAGCGCCGGGCTCGTGCAAGAACAGGGTCAGTTTGTGCCAGTGCTCCTGCATGTAGCTGATCGCCTCGCCAAGGCCCGAGTTGGGCTCCACCTTGCGCTGACGGAACTGCTCCCGGAACCATTGTTCCAGCTCATCCATGCCCGGACCACTCTGCTCTTGGTGGAAAGCGAGACGTTCCTGCGGCGATAGCTTGTGCTCTCTCGCGAGCTTCTCATTGTGATATACCTCCCGCAGCGCTGGTTGACAACAGTGATCGGGTGCAGAGCCATCGGCCCTCCTGTGACCATATCGCCCTTGTGAATGCGCACATCGTAACTGCAATTGATTGTTGCTGTTAGCTGTCATCTTGGGTCATATCTACTCATTTCTGGCCCTTGTTATGGGATGAATTGCGCAGCCACACCTTCCATCCCGGACCGGGATAGTACCGCGTTCCGCGTCTGGCCCCGGAGCGCACCAGAATTCCCGTCTCCACAAGCTGCCCCAGGGCCAGCCTGGCCTGCCGTCGCTCGACAGCGAAGATCTCCCGATAGTCCGCATTCTGAATGTGCCCCTTCTGATCCATGCGGGCGGCGATACTCTGGTAAGGGGTCAGCGTGGGCTGGTCCTTTTGGGCCAGCCTGAGAATCTTGTAGCGGGCTCCCCGTCCCCTGCTTTCGGGCGCGCTAACCAGACCCAGGTCCACCATCTCCTTGAGCTCCCGGTAGGCGGCGTCGCGGTCCACCTCATTCAGGGCTTGGTAGTCGCCGTTGGTAAAACTGCCCCTCGGATAGGCAACCAGAATGCGGCGCTGGCGCTGTCCGATAGGTAGGGATTGGACGTGGCGCACCCAGTCAGGATCCGGGGTCTCCAGGATGGGCTGGTTGCGCAGGGTGACGGCGAAGCTCCGGGCATCAACCTCCAGCTCGGGCAGGCGCAACCAAGACCGCTCCATCTCCTCGAAGATGCGAGGAATGCCCTCGCCCTGTTCGCGCATCAGCGCCAGCTCTGCCAGCACCCGCGTGATGCGCGGGTTGCGGCTGGCATGGAGCCTCTCGCGGCGCTTCAGACGAGCCAGCTCCACTTCGGGCAACAGCCCTCCCGGATTCCTGACCTCCATTCGATCCTCGTAGAGCCATACCTCGACGCCGTGTCCGTGGCTGCGGTAGTCTCGGTGAGCGACGGCGTTGACCAAGGCCTCCTGCCAGGCGAACGTGGGGTACTCGGGCATTTCTCGGAAGAAGAGATCGTGCAAGCGGGTCGAGTGGCGGATGAGGCCATTGAGGGTTTCATAGGCCCGCTGGATGACTGTGGGAAGCGCGCCCTCAATGCGGGCGGCTTGCTCTACATTGTACCGGTCGCCGGAGAGGCGTTCGGTGCCGCGAACGGTGAAGATGCGCACGCCCCGTCCAGGGGCGAGTGCAAGCTGAGCGCAGGGCCCTATACGGGCGCTTGCCTCGGCGGAGTCTGGGTACAGAAATTCGTCCAAGGATATGCGCAAGCTGAGCGCGGGGCCCTTATGCGGCCCCGGCCTCGGCGGAGCTTGAGTAGAAAAGCCCGGGCTGAGGCCCTCTGCTGGGGCCACTAGATGGACGTCTGGAATAAAGCAGGGCACTCAAGCTGATGGCCCCTTCCGGTTTCCCAGGCGCTGCTGCCCCGGGCTCGAACGCGACGCCATCCTCCATGTACAACCGCGTGAGCGACCAGCCGTCACTCCAGAAGCTGTAGATCGATTTGGCGTGCAGTTCTGCGCGGTGCGGCTCGAGGAGCCCCTCCACGTGGCTAACGATCTCTTCCTTGCGCTCTAAACTCAGAGCCTCGCTGAACTCGTATTGCATCTGCACGAAGACCTCGGTTTCGCTGGTGTCGAAGTTCTTGTCGATGCGCATAAAGGGATAAACCGCCGATTCGACGACCAGCAACCAGACCAGCGGCGCCAGCCAGCGGTGGTGCAACGTGAAGTCCAGGAGGCGCACGTAAAGGCGCTCCAGGTGCTCCATCAGTCGGCTGCGCGACCGCGCGCGGGCGCTGATGAAGTGCGCGGTCGCTAGGGGGATCAGCGAGAAGGGAATGCAGATCACCGAGATCGCGGTCATGCTGATCCGGCGCAGGAAGGCCAGCAGCACTAGGACGGCCAGGATCCCGCCGACCAGGGCGGCTAGACGCACCTCTCCAACTGCCCGCTCGATGAAGCGTGACTGATCGAAGAGCACCACCAAGCGCGCGCCCGGCGGCAAGCTGGCCTGCAGATCGGCGATGCGCGCGTGCACCTCGCGCGCGGTGGTGACAATGTTGGCATCGCCTTCCTTGTAGACGTCGATCTCGACGCTTTCGATGCCGTCGACGCGCGTGATCTCCTCGCGCTCCTTGGTCCCGCGCCAGACGGCAGCCACATCTTGCAAACGCACCACGGCATTGCCATCCTGACGCAGGACTAGGACGGCGATCTCATTGATGGAGGTGAACTCACCTACCGTACGAATCAAGTATTGGCTGTCCTTGTCGCGCAGCGAACCGCCGGGCAGGTTGACGTTTGCCACTCCGACAGCCTGGCGGACCTGCTCGAGCGTGATCCCCATCGCGGCGAGCCGATCCTGATCGACATCGATGCGGATCTCCTCCTCGAAGCCGCCTTTCACGCGCGCGGCAGCCACGCCCCGGACGGTCTCCAACTCTTGCTTCAGGCGGCGATCGGCCACGCGGCGCGTCATAGTCAGGTCATCGCCCCCCCGCAAGGCCAGGCGCATGATCGGATCCAGCGAGGGATCGAAACGCAGCACTATCGGGTCCTCGACATCTTCGGGCAAGACGAGGCGATCGAGCTTCTCGCGCACATCCATCGCCAGCATGTCCATGTCAGCGTCCCAGTCGAATTCCAGGGTGACCTCCGAGACCCCAGGTCGCGAGACCGAATGGATGGTGCGCAGCCCCTTGACAACACCCACCGTCTCCTCGACTGGGCGGGTGACTAGGTTCTCGACCTCGGCGGGGGCCGTATCGGAGAATTCTGTCTGGACAGTCAGCGAGGGATAGCTGATATCGGGCATGAGATCGAGTGGCAGGCGCTGGTAGCCCACGACGCCGAAGGCGGCGACTGCCAGCGCGGTCATCAGCACTGCCACCGGGCGGGGAGATCTTCACGCGCTGCCCATCCTCAAGCGAACGCTGGCCCTGCACGACCACCGACTCGCCCTCGACAACGCCGCCGGTGATTTCGATCTGCTCGTCACTTCGAAACCCGGTCTCCACTGGCCGCCGCTGGGCGGTGCTGTCGGCAACCACATAGACTACTTCCTGTCCTTTATCGCTGAAGACAGCGATCTTGGGCACCAGCAACGCAGCCTCGTGGCGGTCAGTGACAATGCGCACCATGGCGAAGTCCCCTGGGCGGATGCTCGCGGGGTAGTCGTTGATCTCCACGGTGACCTTAATGGTCCCGCTGGTCGGATCGATGATCGGGCTGATCAGTGTGATCTGCCCGCAGAGGGCTTCGTGGGTCGAGTCGAGCGTGAGTTCGACGGGCTGTGTGGTGTGAATCCGGCGGAACTCCTTGGCGGGTACATGCGCGCGGGCCAGCAAGCGCTGTGTGTCGGCCAGTGTGAAGAGTCGCGTACCGACGGTCACCATCTGTCCGGGGTCCACCGCGCGTGCGACCACGCGGCCGGCGAAGGGCGCACATACGCGCGTGTGGGAGCACTCCAGGGCCGCCAGATCCTTGGCCGCCTCAGCAGTCTGCAGATTGCTGCGCGCCGTCTCGTACTCCTCGGTCGATGTCAGATCCCGCTCGAACATCTGCTTGAGGCGCGCAAAGCGTGACCGCTGCAGGTCCTCCTGAGCCTCGGCCTGCTTGAGGCGGTGGCGGTACTCGTCATCCTCAATGGTGAGCAGTGTGGCGCCCTGGGCGACATGGTCACCCTCCTCGGCTTCCAGGCTGAGGACCAGGCCGGAGACGCGCGCCTGGACATCAGCCTGCTTGTCGGGCTCGAGCGTGGCGGTACTGCTGTAGTAGCTGGCAATCGCGCCCCGCACCACCAGCGCCACCGCAACCACTACCCCCGAACAGCATCCCCACCATAAGCAGGATCAGGGCGGGCCTACCCGATGGCCCGGCTGTGATCCGCTCCGCGGCCTCTCCGGCGGTATTCCCTGCGTGTTCGTACACTGGTCCGCGCCATCGGGCCCCCTCTGAAGATCGGCAATGCTGGAGACGAAGCTAGACACCCACCCAAGCCCATGGCCGCTCGCGCGACGCCACCCATCGGGCCCGTGCCCAATGCTTCGCGTTTCCCGCAGCAAGACACATTAGAATACGTGAGAATAGCTGCATGGAGACGCGCACGCTAGGCTGAAGCGGCCCTACGGTATCGGTCAACCGTTGAGGAGCTGCCTTAACTGGTCAAACCGGTGCTGGCCGATAGCTGAGATTCTCCCCACCAAGCCCCAGCCCATTTCGCTCTCCCCAGGTGGCTTGCGTGCCCCCAGAGCCCCCCGGGGCTCAGTACTGTCTGAATCGCAGTTCGGTGAAGTTAAGTGCAGACATTTTGCCCCTATCTAGGATACGGTCTCTCTGGATCCGGGTTAGTCGCTGGTGAGAAATCAGACCCTGAAGGGAGGCGGCCATGCGGTATCTAATCCTAATATCTTGGATCACCCTGTCCCTCACCACAGCCACAGCGGAGAGCTACCTAGTCAATCCTGAAGGAACCGGGGACTTCCCCACGA
>JAGMDA010000034.1 GCA_023128935.1 Candidatus Eiseniibacteriota bacterium
TGGCGGCGGGAGGCGCCGATCCGCCCGGTGGTCTTCGAGGACACCGGGGTCCTGAGCACTGACACCGTGCACCTGCACCTTGAGCAACGGGTCGTTCAGCGTCTGCTGGCGCGCTTCCGCACCCAGGGCTTCGTTCACCACGACCTCTCGCGCGCCTGCCTGACGCAGGTCGGAGATTCGGTCCCGCGCGTCCTCCTCCTGGGCCGCCTCTCGCTTTACGGTCGCGGTGCCGAACGGCTCCACGAGGAGATCGTCCCGCTGGCGGCGCGGTGGATCGAGCCATCGCGGCGCAAGGGGTCACTATCTGCCTACGCTGTCGAGGCCGAGACCAAGACGCTCGACCTGCTCGACCAGGCACTCGGCCGAGAGGGCGCGCGAACCCCGAGCCCAGAGATCGAGCGTAAGCTCTTGGACGCTGCCGCTGGCGATATCGAGGAACTGCTGCCGCAGCTTGAGCCGCGCGCGGAGGAGCTTGCGGCTCGTGCCATCGAGAAGCTGCGCACGCGCGGCGAGCGTGAGGCCCGGGATCTGCGCGAGACTCTCGAGCAGCAGCGTAAACGCGTGATAGAGCGATTGGCCAAGCACAAAGAGGACTTGGCAAAGCCGGGCTTGCCCTTTCACTTCAATGAGGAGGAGAAACGCCAGCTTGAGTCCGATAGCCGCGCCTGGCGACGTCGCCTCGAGCAGTTCGACCGCGATCTTGCCACCGAGCCCGATCGCATCCGGGAATTCTACGAGGTCCGCGCACGGCGCGTTGAACCGGTTGGCCTCGTTTACCTCTGGCCGGAGACGAACTGATGGCGAAGCTCGATCCCGCAATTCTGGCCCATCTCGAGTGGCTCGGCTTCGTCCAGCCAACCGGCCTGGTGGTCTCCGCGCCGGCGCTCGTGCGTGCGGGCGCAATCCTTGGCCGCCGCGATGCCGAAGGCCAACGCCTCCTGCGTGCCTGCATCGAGGAGCGGGTCTTCGATCCGAAAGAAGGCCCGACGCCCTGGATACCGCACTTCCGTGTCTTCGCCGAGCAGGTTCTGGGCTGGAGCTTCTCGCCCAAGGGCTACGCTGGTACCGCGGAGGCGCCGGTCCCGGCTGAGCTGGAGGTGCCATTACCCGAGTACAGCGAGACGCTGCGACCTGACTTCGCCGTTCGCGAGCTCGAGTCGAAGGATGGTGCGTCGCCCTGGCAGCTTCTTGTCCGCGTGCTCGAGCCTGGCGAGGATTTCGATCGCGCCGTGCGCGGGAAGGGCGGCCTCGAGGCCTCGGCCCATGGCCGCATGGAGCGGCTCCTCCGTCGAACCGGCGTGCACGTGGGGCTCATCTTCAACGGCCGAGCGCTGCGCCTTCTGTCCGCACCGCGCGGCGAGAGCTCGGGCTGGCTTGACTTCCGCGTTACCGACATGGTGCAGACCGCGGGCCGGCCGGTATCGACGGCACTACGTCTGCTACTCGGTCAGACGCGTCTTCTAAGCCTGCCGCGTGCAAAACGTCTTGCCGCGCTGCTCGAGGACAGCCGCAAGTTCCAGAACGAGGTTTCCGAACGCCTCGCCGAGCAGGTCCTGCACGCCCTCTATGAGCTGTTGCGAGGATTCCAGGCCGCGCACGATGCCTCGAAGGGTGAGTTGTTACACCAACCCCTTGCCGAGCATCCCGACGAGGTTTACCGCGCGCTTCTCACCGTCCTTCTGCGGCTCGTCTTTCTGCTGTACGCCGAGGAGCGGGACATGCTGCCGGGGGACGAGACCTTCGTGCGCTACTACTCGCTTGCGGGTCTCTACGATCGGCTGCGCGAAGACGCCGCTCTCTTCCCGGATACAATGGACCAGCGCTACGGCGCCTGGGCTCAGCTTCTGGTGCTCTTTCGCATGATCCACGACGGCGCCGACTGCGGCGCGATGCGGTTGCCAAAGCGCCACGGCGTTCTGTTTGATCCCGACCGCTTCAAGTTCCTTGAGGGCCGGCTGGCCGAGGGTGCGCGCCAGATCCATGAGCGGATCGAGGCGCCACTCGTGCCCGACGGCACGATCTATAGGGCGCTCGAGAAGCTTCTCGTTCTCGATGGCGAGCGCATCTCGTACCGGGCACTCGATGTGGAACAGATCGGTTCGGTCTACGAGACGATCATGGGTTTTCGCCTAGAGACCGCGACCGGCCGCTCGGCGGCGATCAAGGCGGCGAAGAAGCACGGCGCGCCGTCCACGGTGGACCTCGAGGCGTTGCTCGAAGAGCCTGCGGCCAAGCGCAAGAAGTGGATCCAGGACCACGCCGACCGCAAGCTCACTGACCGGGTTCACAAGGCGGTCAAGGAGGCCGCCACCCTCGATGAGCTGCATGCGGCACTCGAGCCCGTCCTCGACAAGGACGCCACGCCCGATCTCGTGCCAGAGGGCGCGATGGTGCTCCAGCCTAGCGAGGAGCGCCGACGTTCTGGCTCGCACTACACTCCGCGGGCGCTCACTGAGCCGATCGTGCGTACGACGCTCGAGCCGATCCTTGCGCGCCTGCGTGGCGAGGATGGCCGTCCGCCGGAGCCTGCGCAGATCCTCGACCTCAAGGTCTGCGACCCGGCAATGGGCTCAGGCGCGTTCCTGGTCGAGGCCTGCCGCCAGCTTGGTGACGCGCTGATCGAAGCCTGGCACGCCCACGACGCCGTGCCCGCGATTCCGGCCGACGAGGACGAGGTGGTCTTCGCCCGCCGACTGATCGCGCAGCGCTGCCTCTACGGGGTGGACAAGAACCCGGTGGCGGTGGATCTCGCCAAGGTTTCGCTGTGGCTGGTGACCCTGGCGAAGGATCATGCCCTAACTTTTGTAGATCACGCGCTGCGGCACGGGGACTCCCTGGTTGGGCTTTCGCGGAAGCAGATCGAGGCCTTCCACTGGGATCCGGACGCACCGCGTTTCCAGGCGGGATTCGAGACGATGCAGGTGCGCGAGCAGGTAAGGAAAGTCGCCGACTTGCGCCAGCGGATCCGCCAGGCTGGCGCAGAGGTTTCCAGCTGGGTGCTGCGTGACCTTTGGGACGAGGCGCAGTTTGAGTTGGGGAAGGTGCGCTTGTTTGGCGACCTAGCAATCGCCGCCCTCTTCGAGGTCATCAAGCCCAAGGAACGGGAGGTGAAACGCGGCGAGTACGCAAATGCAGTCGTCAGTGGTGAGGCTGAATGTTACAGAGCGTGGCTCGAAGAATGGCGGTACACCGATCGGCCGCTTGCACCGTTCCACTGGGAGATCGAGTTTCCGGAGGTGTTTGAGCTGGAGAACCCGGGGTTCGATGCAATCGTAGGTAATCCTCCATTCTTGGGTGGACGCAAATTGTCCACCGCGTTTGGTCGGCCCTACGCGGAAGCGATTCGAGCGCTAGTCCTGAACGTGAAGGGTAGCGTGAATCTAGTCGGCTACTTCCTCGTTCTCTTCGGCCTACGCACGCGAGAACAGGGCCATTTCGGCCTCGTCGCTACCAGCAGCATAGTGGAGGGCGAGACCCGTTCGACTACCTTGCGGCCGATGCTCTTGAGCCGATACTCGATCATCTGGGCTCGGAGCAAAGCACCGTGGCCGGGCCAGGCCGGCGTACATATCGTTCAACTTTCCATGAAGAAGGGACAGGCAGCTGAGCCTTTCTCGCTCGATGGACAGGCAGTTGACTGCATCAACTCACGACTCGAGTGCTGCGCGGAACCGCCAGATCCTGTGCCTCTTGTCGCGAATAAGTCGCTTCATTCGGATGGAGTGAAGGTCCAGGGAATCGGGTTTGTTCTATCTGATAAGGAAGCCAAAGAGCTAGTCCTGAAAGACAAACGTAGTTCAGCCGTCGTTTGGCGATACGTGACGGGCGACGACCTGAACTCGCTCCCGCACCCAAACGGGTCCAGATGGATAATCAACTTCTGGGACATGAGTGAGAGCGAAGCACGAGTATTCGTCGAACCGTTTCGAATTGTCGAAGAACGGGTCAAGCCGTATCGCGATAGTCTCACTCGCCAGGTTCACGAACCGTGTTTCTGGAAATTCTGGGATCGCCGGGAAGATTTCTTTTCTCGATGCTCGCGACTACAGCACGTAGTCGTCATGTCGAAGCTATCGAAATACCGCGCGGTCACCTTTGGGCCTGTCAGGAACATCTACTCCGAGAAGGTGAAGGTCTTCGCTAGCGATGATGCCGCACTCTTCGGAATTCTGCAGTCTCAAGCACACGACTCTTGGAGCCTTCGCGAAGGGGCTACAACAGGCGAAACGCCTGCCTACTCGGGGACGAAGTGCTTTGGCACATTCCCACTGCCGTTGGGATCCACCTACAGCACGCTTCGTGGGACGGCGACAGAGTGCTATGAGCATAGGGAGGCCTATCGCAGGGCGCACGCTGTCGGTCTTACGGAGTCTTACAACCGCTTCCACGATCCCGACGAACGCGACCCGGTGATCGATAGGCTGCGCGAACTGCACGCCGCTATGGACCGCGCCGTGCTCGATGCCTATGGCTGGAGCGACATCCCGACCGACTGCGAGTTCCTTCTCGACTATGAGATCGACGAGGAGGATGCAGGCTCGCGTCGCAAGAAGCCCTGGCGCTACCGCTGGCCCGACCCAGTGCGCGACGAGGTGCTGGCGCGGCTCCTAGAACTCAACGCCGAACGCGCCCGCGAAGAGGCGCGCTCTGGGGTGGCAAAGACGAAGAAGCGCAGCGGCAAGGGCAGGACAAAGCGCGGCGCGAATACCTCACACACGGGAGACCTTTTCTCATGACCGAGCGAATCACGGGTTCCTCACGCGAAATCGACGGCAAGGGGCGGACAGTGCGCGAGCTCCTCGCCAGCCGCAAGTACTCGATCGATTACTATCAGCGCGAATACAAGTGGCAGAAGAAGCAGGTCGCAGAACTCCTGGACGACCTCGCCGTCAAGTTCCTGGAGAGCCACGAGAGGGGCAACGAGCGAAGCGCCGTGGCCGACTACAGCCACTACTTCCTGGGCTCAATCATCATCAGTGATAAGGATGGCCAGAAGTACATCATCGACGGCCAGCAGCGGCTCACGACGCTGACGCTGCTCCTGATCTATCTCCAGCATCAGCTAGAGGACGCCGAGCACAAGGGGCAGATCGCCGACCTGATCTTTTCGCAGAGGTACGGCCAGCGATCGTTCAACCTGGACATCTCCGAACGAGCTGCTTGCATGGAAGCTCTTTACAGGGGCGAGGAGTTTTCCAACGCGGATGCGCCGGAATCCATCGCCAACCTCCTCGCGCGCTACGCTGACATCGAGGATCTCTTCCCCGAGGAGTTTCGCGGCGAGGCGTTGCCCTATTTCGTGGACTGGCTGGTGGAGAACGTGCACTTGGTCGAGATCACGGCTTACTCAGACAGCGACGCGTACACAATCTTCGAGACCATGAATGACCGCGGTCTCTCGCTCACCCCCGCGGACATGATGAAGGGTTACCTCCTGGCCAACATCGCCGAGGCCGAGAAGCGCACGCGTGCGAGCGGTGTGTGGAAGGAGCGCGTCCGGGCCTTGGTCGAGCTTGGCAAGGACGAGGACGCCGACGGGATCAAGTCGTGGCTGCGTAGCCAGTATGCGGCTAGTATCCGCGAACGCAAGCGCGGTGCGGTGCCGCAGGACTTCGATCTTATCGGCACGGAGTTCCACCGCTGGGTGCGCGACCACAAGGACCGCCTCGGTCTGACGGCGAGCGCCGAGTTTGCGCGTGTCATCGAGCGGGATTTCACGTTCTACAGCCGCTGGTACGAGCGCCTACGCCGCGCTGCCGAAGTATCAACGCCGGGGCTCGAGTGCGTCCACTTCAACGCTCAGCACAACTTTACCCTTCAGTACCCGGTGTTGCTCGCACCCCTGCGGGTGGATGATGACGAGGCGGCGGCGCTGCGTAAGCTCCGTGCGGTGGCCACGTTTCTCGACATCCTGATTCACCGCCGCATCTGGAACTTCCGCGCCATCGGCTACTCGACGATGCAGTACGCCATGTTCCTCGTGATGCGCGAGGTCCGGGGAAAGGGCGCGGGCGAGCTCGAGGAGTGTCTTAGCAATCGTCTCAATGCTGAGACCGAAGTCTTTGCCAGCAATGACCATTTCCGGCTTCATGGAATGAATGGTCGCCAGATCCACCGGCTACTCGCCCGCATGACCGATTACGTGGAGACCCGCTCTGGTCAGGCCTCGCGTTACCCCGAGTACGCCCAGCGTGGCCGCAGGGGGTACGAGATCGAGCACATCTGGGCCGATCATCACGAGCGTCACAGTGACGAGTTCGAGCATCCGAGTGAATTCCAGGAGTACCGCAATCGCATCGGCGGCCTGCTGCTTCTTCCCAAGAGCTTCAATGCCAGCTATGGTGACCTTCCGTACGATGAGAAGCGCGAGCACTACGATAGCCAGAACCTGCTGGGGCGAAGCCTCCACGAGCAGGCCTACGACCACAACCCGGGCTTCCTGCGCTTTGTCGAAGAAAGCGGCCTTCCGTTTCGGGCACACCGGGAGTTCAAGAAGGCGGATCTGGACGAACGCCAGAAACTCTACCAACGGCTCGCCCAGGAGATCTGGAACCCGGAGCGGCTTGTGCAGGAGGCGGAGTCGTGAGCCGCGCGGGGAAGGCAGCTCCCGCGGTGAGAAGACGAGACAGCTCAGTAGAAGCTCGATGGCGAGGCGCATGCCCAAGCCACGAGAAATGAGGGACCCATGCTCATGCCCAGGCAAACAGAAGGCACTGTACTCGCCGGCTCCCTCGATGTCCGCAAACGCCTGGTTGAGGCCCTGAAGCTCGACCTCGTTGGCCCCGGCTCAGGCGACGCCCTAGCCGAGGAGCGCCTCCCCGAATGGCTGCCCCCCTCGAAGTGGTACATGACTGGCTTCCTGATCCCCTCGGGCACGCCACCTGAGCAAAGCGCCGATGCCGACGAGGACGACGAGCTGGGCGAGGTGCCCGAGTCGGCGGGCCTGCCCGAGGAAAGCGCCGAGGAACGACGCGCCGCCAAGAAGGGCTTCTTCCCCTCGTCGATGGGTTTGAGCTTCCTGGTCTCAAAGAAGGCTCGCGCCGTCTCAGTGTGCGTGCGCTGGGGTGACTATGCCCTGATCGAGATCGATGGCCAGGATGGCAAGCCGTCCTCGGCCTGGCAACGCACACAACGCGAGCAGGTACTCGAACTCGCCCTCCAGGGCCTCGGGGAGCCGGTCGCGCGCGACGTGCGGAGCTCGGGAGGGCTCCAGCTCCACGTCGTTGAGCGGGAGGTCACCGCCGAGGACCTCCGGGAGCACATCCCGCCCGGTACGCGCTCGGTCTCCGTGTTCCTGGTGAACCACCGCGCGCCGAACGAGGAGAACCTCAACCTCGTGTGCGTCTTCCAGCCCGAGCTTGAAGTGAAGGGTGAGGAGCCATTCGTTCCGCGCCCCGACCTGCGCGGCGCGCACGCCGAGGACTGGGACGAGCAGGTGGCCGACCTTCACTTTGCCGACACGCCCGCCTACGCCACTGGCCACGGCGTCTCGGCCGAGTGGGAGATCACGGACGGCGCTTGTCGTGTGCTGCGGACCGCCTGGATCCCGAGCGCTGAGGTTGAGAAGACCGAGACCGTCTCCATCGAGGGGGTCGAGCTTTCGATGGATCTGCTCGGCAATCTCGCAGACGGCGGCGCCGCTGAGGCGGCATTGCGGCCGCTCGTCGGGGAGTACCGGGCCTGGATTGAGGACCGGCAGGCCGACGCAGCCCTGCCCTCGGGTCGTCGCCGCGAGACGGCTGGTGAGCTGCTGCGCCTAGCCGGTGTAGCCGCCGACCGCATGGAGCGCGGCATCGCGGTACTGGCCGCCAACGAGGATGCACTCGACGCATTCCGTGTGGCGAATCGAGCAGTTGCGCGCGCCCTGCGTCAGCGGCTCAAGGAGCAGCTCAAGGGTAGGGCCCCGCAGTGGCGCGCCTTCCAGCTCGCCTTCATCCTGCTCAACCTGCCCGGGCTTGCCGACCCGCACGATGTGCACCGCGAGACGGTGGATCTCCTGTTTTTCCCAACCGGCGGCGGCAAGACCGAGGCCTATCTTGGACTCGCTGCCTTTGCCATGGTTCTTCGCCGCCTGCACCACCCGGGGGAGGGGGGACGAGCCGGTGCCGGGGTGAGCGTCATCATGCGCTACACCCTGCGCCTCCTGACGCTGGACCAACTCGGCCGCGCGGCGGGGCTCGTCTGTGCGCTCGAGCTCGAGCGCGGCAAGAACGCTGCACGGTACGGCGAGTGGCCATTCGAGATCGGGCTTTGGGTCGGCAAGGCCGCGACGCCGAACATCCTCGGGCACAAGGGTGATGGCCGCTCCGACTCGGCGCGCGCCAAGGTGCACCAGTTCAAGAGCAACCCGCACAGCAGACCCTCGCCGATCCCGCTTGAGAACTGCCCCTGGTGCGGCAAGCGCTTCGAGCCGGACTCCTTCACGCTGCTGCCTGACGACGACAATCCCCGCGAGCTCAAGATCGTCTGTACGAACTTCGAGTGCGACTTCACCCGTGACCGAGCGCTGCCGATCGTGGCCGTCGACGAGCCGATCTACCGCCGGCTGCCGTCATTCCTGATCGCCACCGTGGACAAGTTCGCGTCGCTGCCGTGGGTCGGACCGGCGGGGGCACTCCTCGGCAGGGCTGACCACCACGACGCGAGGGGATTCTACGGCGCGGCCGAACCCGGATGCGGCACGCGTCTGGCCGCGCCGCTGCCGCCACCCGACTTAATCATCCAGGACGAGTTGCACTTGATCTCTGGGCCGCTCGGCACCATGGCGGGGCTCTACGAGGCTGCCATCGAGGCGCTCTGTGTCCGCGAGGATGACGGGCGTGCAGTGCGTCCCAAGATCGTAGCCTCCACGGCGACCGTGCGCCGTGCCCAGGATCAGATCCAGGCGCTTTTCGCGCGTTCGCAGACGCAGATCTTTCCGCCTCCGGGGCCCGATCGCCGAGACTCATTCTTCGCCCGCACGGTATCTTCTGTCGAAACCGCAGCACGACTGTATCTCGGCATCGCCGCCCAGGGGCGCAACCCGAAGGTGATAATGCGCCGAGTCTGGCTTGCGCTCATGGGTGCGGCCGAGTGCGCCTATCATGACGCCGGTAGACACCAGAATCCGAAGAACCCGGCCGATCCCTATATGACCGTGCTCGGCTACTTCAACAGCTTGCGTGAGCTAGGCGGTGCACGGCGCATCATCGAGGAAGAGATCCGTAACACTATCAAGGCCTACGGCGACCGCAGGCGTATCGGTGAAGAGCGTGGGCTCTTTCAGAACCGCAAGACCTTCTCTGAGGTGGTGGAGCTCACTTCGCGCGTTCCAACAGACAAGGTGGCAGAGGCCCGACGGCGCCTCGAAACATCCTTCCACGACAAGCAGCGGGTGGACTGTGCCCTCGCCACCAACATGATCTCGGTCGGTCTCGACATCCCGCGGCTGGGGCTGATGGTGGTCATGGGCCAACCGAAGACCCATTCGGAATACATCCAGGCCACGAGTCGGGTCGGCCGCGATGACCAGCGCCCCGGACTGGTGGTGACGCTCCTCAACATACACAAGCCCCGCGACCGCTCACACTACGAGCGCTTCCGGCACTACCACGAGACCTTCTATCGCTCCGTGGAGGTCAGTAGTGTCACGCCCTTCTCAGCCCGGGCGCTCGATCGCGGGTTTGCTGGGGCCCTCGTGGCCCTGGCGCGGCACGTGGAGCCCCGGCTGACTCCGCCAAAGGGGGCTGCGGAGATCGCTGAGGTTCGCGCGGCCCTTGAACTGCGACTCCTCGACGTTTTCCTCGAACGTGTTCGCGAGCAGCCGATTGAGGACGAGGCCGAACGCGATGAACGCTTGCGCAGCGTGCAGAACCGCGTTGTCGATCTGCTCGACTCCTGGCTGAAGGTTGTCGCGGACTACCAGCAGGCCGGGGTAGCGGTGCAGTACCAGAAGTACGAACTGAAGCAGCCCCGTCCGCTACTGCGCGAGATGCTCGATGAGGACTTTGAATCGGAGCACCACCGGAAGTTCCGCGCCAACCGATCGCTGCGCGATGTCGAGCCCGAGGTCAACCTGTTCCTCAAGGACCTGAGCGGCATGCAGGTGGAGGAGCGCTCATGAGCAAGAAGGCACACGGGCAGATCCGCCGCAGTCAGGTGATCACAACCTGGGGACCAGGCGCGCTCCTCGATCTGCCGAACTCCGCGGCGATCGTTGGCGGGCTCGACACCTGGCCGCAACCGGGCAACCTCGAGGAGATCAGCGAGCCGCGGCTTTCACGGAAGCTCCATATCATGACCGGGGTCGCCACGCCGCGGCTTTATGCACCACCCGTCGACTCGAACGACCTGCGAGAATCCCGGCAAGGAATCGACGTCTGGCGATTTCCCGAATGGTTCGTCGTCCAGGAGGAGGGCGGCAGTGGTGACCGTGCGCGCTCGCGCCGACTGGTCCACCGCAAGGCTCTCGATGGGCGCGGGCGTTTCGAGGGCCGGCGGGTCGTGCCGACCCGTTTCGTCCGGGCCTGTCCGAAGGGGCACGTGGACGATCTTGACTGGCATTGGTTCGTCCACGGATCCGACAGCGGGTGTCCCAGGAGCCGACCGCTGTGGCTTGATGAGCGCGGCACGAGCGGTGACCTCGGCGACCTGGTCGTGCGCTGCGAATGTAAGAAGTCGCGTCGCCTATCCGAGGCCGCTCAGATCGAGATGAACGCGCTAGGAACGTGCCGCGGGGCGCGACCGTGGTTGGGCCGCCACGCGCATGAGGACTGCAAGCTGCCGAGCCGCCTGCTGATCCGCACCGCCGCCAATGCTTACTTCCCGCAGGTGGTGAGCGTGCTGTCGATCCCGGACCGGACAACCGCGGTGCAAGCAGCCGTCGCGGAGCTGTGGGAGGACTTGCAGATCGTTGATGACGATGCCGGGCTCGCCTTCCTGAAGAAGAAGCCGAAGATCGCCGAGAAACTTGCCCCGTTCAGCGATGTGGAAGTCCTCGATGCCATCAACGAGACCAAGCACGGCGCAGGGGAGGAGCGGCCAGTCAAGCAGGTCGAGCTGGATGCGCTCATCGCCGCCCCGGAGGGCTATGGCGATGACGTGCCGGTTGATCGGGACTTTCACGCACGCCGCTTGCCGGAACACGCCTGGCGGCGTACGAAGCTCTCGGAGGGCATCGAGGCCGTCAGTCAACTCCACCGCCTGCGTGAAGTGCTGGCGTTGGTTGGCTTCACGCGCTTCGAGGCCAACACGCCGGACATCCACGGTGAGTATGAGACGGACGTCGAGCGCGCCGAGCTCGCTCTTGAGCCCGCATGGTTCCCGGCGGTCGAGAATCGGGGCGAGGGTTTGTTCCTCCAGCTTCGCAGCGAGGCGGTCCATGCCTGGCTCGCCCGCTCGGCAGTCAAGGTCCGGCTGGATCAGCTTGCGGTGGGCCACGAGCACTGGCTCGAGAATCGCAAGAGCGAGCGCCCTTTCCCGGGCGGTCCCTACGTGCTCTTGCACACCCTCTCGCACCTCATGATCCAGTCTCTCGCCATGCGCTGCGGTTACCCGGCGAGTTCGATTCGCGAGAGGATCTACGCGGACGAGAGTGCGGATGATCAAGCGGGACGATTCGGGATCCTGCTCTATACCGGCAGCCCCGACGCGGAGGGGACCCTCGGGGGACTCGTCCAGCAGGCCCGGCACGTCGAGGCCCACCTTGCCCACGCGCTGCGGACAGGGGCACTGTGCTCGAATGACCCGATCTGCGCCCAGCACGAGCCGGGCGAGAGCATGGAGGGTCGCTGGCTCCACGGTGCTGCGTGTCACGGGTGCGCGCTCGTGGCAGAGACCTCCTGCGAGATGCGCAATGACTACCTCGACCGCGCGCTTGTCGTGCCGACACTCGCGACAGCGGGTGCTGCCTTCTTCGGAGGGGCCCGATGACGGATGCTCTCCTGACTCTGCCCGCGCACCTGCGCAGACGATTGGTACAGGCCCTCGAGTCGGGTCTGCTGGCGATGCCCTGCTCCGAGGTTGCACTGCGGTCGGCACTCGGTCTGCGCGAAGGGGGCGAGGCCGTGGTGGCGGCGTTGGGGGAGTTGGAGGAGTTGGGAGTTGCCGGACCCGCGGCTGCGGCCTGGATTCGAGCCCTGGAGGACGCAGCTTCGCGTGCGCCCCGCCCAGACCTTGTATGGTCCGGGCCCGAGGTCCCGGGCCTGCATGCGCGGGACACGCGTCGGGTTTACGAGGAACTTCTGGGCTCGGCCGAGCGGTCGGTTTGGGTGAGCACCTACGCTTACTTTGATGGACCCCGCGCCTTCGAGGTGCTGGCGCGGCGGATGGATGCGGTGCCCGATCTGCACGTGACGCTGCTCTTGAACATCCAGCGCAAGAGAGGCGACACAACGACCGGAGAGGAGTTGGTGCGGCGGTTCGCCGACCGGCTTTGGGGGACGGATTGGCCGGGGACTTCGCGGCCGCGGGTCTTTTACGATCCTCGGTCTGTTGAATTGGATGGCCCAACCGGAGTCCTGCATGCTAAGGCGGTCGTGGCGGATGAGGAGGCGGTTTTCGTGACCTCGGCCAACCTCACTGAGGCTGCTTTGGACCGGAATATTGAGGTGGGGATTCTTGTTCGTGATCGAGCCTTGGCTGCTAGTATGACTACGCATTTCTGTGGGTTGATTGATCAGGGATTGCTACGGCCATTGCCGAGGATTTGAGGGTCAACACGGAGTCGCAGACGTCGGCTGCCTGCATTGCGCCATTCTGGGCGACAACGAACCGGGCAGCAGACGCCACAGCTTCGGGTTTCGTGTAGCCAGGACGGCATCCACCTGATTCCAGGACAGCGCGTCACCAAGGCCTGCTGCTCATAGCCTCGCAGATGCTCTCTGAGGGCCCCAGAGAGCCGATCGTCGGACCCCTGGGCTTGCCCCCCCCCCTTGATCACGGCGCGTTCGTCTCTCTGGTGGCTTCTATGGCGGTCGGTTTGCCGTGGAACACCTGCCCAAGCCATCAGCGCAGCAAGAGGACCCTATTCGACTTCGCAACCCGTAAGGTCAAGATTTGCAGCCGAACGTCAACCGCCTGCACACACTCAAGTTGAGGACGGCGTGTCGTCGTGCTCTTCGGCCAATTGACGAGATGCAGTCCGATACCCGATGCTCTCCATTTCGCCAAGCGGACAGGCGGAACAACCATGAGCGTCATCTTGCAGCCCTGGCAGTTTCTCCTTCTGATTCTGGCCGGATGGATCAATCGGCAGCAGCAGGAGATCATCGAATACTTGCGCACCGAGAACAGAATCCTGCGGGAATCGCATGGCCGGAAACGGATCAGGCTCAACGACGACCAGCGGCGACGCTTAGCGGTCAAAGGCAAGACCCTTGGCCGAAAGATCAGAGCATTCCGCACCGTTCTAGGTACAGATCTTGTTACACGTTCTTGGTGCACTTCCCTCCGAGAATCCTGGAATACTGGTCTCCGAATTTGACTTTGAGTCCAACGCCACCCCACCAGGTTACCCTATTGAGGCCACGTTCTGAACGTCTCTCCAAGAGCTGTTGCAACGCTGACTGGAGCCCCCCTTGACACAGGTCCAAGTACGTCAGCTCAAGGTGGCATCCACGTAGACGCAGTTCGCAGCTGTGTCGTGCGAAAAGTAGATTGCGGTAGGTCGCCAGCGTTTTCTTGTAACCACTTGCATCCCTCACGAAGCGGTCATCTAGGGACTGTAGGAAGTTCTCATAGGCAAGCCGTGCCACCATGACACAGTAGAAATTGACCTCGATCTTCTCCGGGTCCTTGCCGAGGATGTGATCAATGAAGTAGCTGTGTACCAGATCCTTAATCCCATTCTCTACCGGCCACCGTAGCCGATAGCGCTCCAGTACCTCTCGGTTCTCAAGCCCCGCGACGGTGGTGCCGAAGCACCGCACGTCCCCTGTCGTCTTCCTCCTTTTGACGACAAAGTGGAGTTCCTTTCCGAGGTTCTCCAAACTGAACCGCTTGCCTGCGATCTCATAACCCTCACCGAAGGCCTCCCACTCGTTTTCCGCTATCACGTCCCGCATCAGCTGATCGACTCGCCCGTTGCGCTTCAGACATATGAAGACATCGGTCGGTGAAAACTCATCGACAACGAAGTAATCCATCACAGGGAAACTCGTGTATTCACTGTCCATGTAGATCTCGCTGATTGCCTCTCGCCCAAGAATCGGATAGAGGTTCTTTTCACAGAATTCCCGGACCACTGTCGTCGCGCGACTCGACCCGTTACAGAAAGCTATATTGATTACCACATCGGTATCGAGATCCCATATGACGTGGGGACGAAATCCCGGGCAGAGTTCGCCGGCCTTGTTGGGACCTTTGCCTATCTCCTCATCTGCGGCTCCCTTCCCATAGAACTCCTTGAAGTGAAAATCCTGGGCTATCCGTTCGCCACGAATCAAACCCAGGTCGCGCGCCCGCGCGGCAACATCATTGCGAAGCGACTGTAGATGCTCGAATTTCAAGTCTGAGAACGTTTCATACAGAGCCGTCTTGCCCGGGAAAACGCCCACGCCGGCAGCCATGGACACGGATCGGTCAACATTCTCGCTCAGACGACCAATGGTCTCGTAGCCGGCCAGAATGCGGCAGACGTTCACCAGTATATGACTGGTGATCTCACTTCCCCGACCTCGCTTGGGACCGTACAGTTGAAGGGCTTCACAGATCCCCAAATCATCGATGAACTGTGCCAGTATGATCGGACCAGGATCACAAATCACCAGCGCGCGCCTCTTCAATCGGTGGAGGAGATGGGCGAAGTGGGCATTCACCTTCGTGGAGACTTCGAACTTCCCAGCCTCTGCTTCTTGCTTTGCGGTGCGCAGAAGTTGCCGGGGCTTCTCCACCTCCACTTCACGCCAAAAACCACGCAATCGCACTGGTCTGCGATCCTTGTCCAACAGATCCCAGTACCTCAGGACCTCGTAGATCGATGTTCGCGAGCAGCGCAGCGCCATCCGCGCCACCAGAGCATCCAAACTCAAGCGCGGGTGTTCCAACTTCTCCTGGATGATCTTCAGTTCGAGTTCCTCTGAGACCTTCACCCGACCATGCCCCGGCTGCTGCCAATCCACCAAGCCCCATGGGCCATGATGCCGAAATCGACCAAGGTACTTATAGAATGTCGCCCGGCACAGGCCGTAGCGACGTACAACATGCACCACCTTCTCCCGAGGATTCCCAGCAAGTTCGCGGAACAGTTCGAAACGTACCTGGAGGGACTCTTCCGCTATGTAGAACGTACCCTTGCGATCGGTCTTCTTGCGCGACGGCCCTCCCTGAGCTTTCAGCCGCTCGAGTGTACGGACACTCTCTTGAATCCCATGCCAGTAGTCACGATCCTCCTCGTTGCGCGTGTTCCCGATGCCATGGCAATGCAAAACATGTCCGATCGTGCGCAGCGAGGGAGAAGGCTCAAGCCCAAGTGCTTCGGCAAACCTACGTATCATCGTCTCAGTGGCCCGCGGCCTAACCATCTTGACAAGCAACGCCAGCCGCTCCAGCTTTGGGTTCTGCCTTCTGCGCCCCAGGTCCGGATACACGGCTACAATCCCCTTCCTCAGGAAGGCGTGCTCCAACCTGTAATACTCCGTCCTGGAGCTGCATGCTCTGCCAATCGGCTTTCCCACGAGCCAGACCGCTCGAAGCATCTCATAATTCCGTATGACGGGATCGTCCAGGAAGAAGGGCACGTCGGGATTGGCAGCCCTCGGGAGAGCATGTGCGACAGTAGAAGGGAGCTCGCCGAAGTACTTCAGTTCTGCCTGTGTGAATTTCATGGTCGGTATTGTAGGCAGCCACTTCGAATAGTCAACAACAAACTGTCGACTCCCACGCAGAATGCCCCAATATCTTGTTCCTACAGGGGTAACTTATTGTATCGCCATTGCTTAGAACAACACCCCGTCTCAAGACAAGCTGGGATGCGTGAAGGCAAGAAAAGTCTGGACTGGCTAACTTACTATGAAAGAAGAGGTTGAGATTGTGAACCCTCTCTTGGGTCGTCCTGCCTGGGTGTCGACAGTCTGTACGGCTTGGGGGCAGACAGTTCACCAGTAAGCACTTACAAATCAGGCAGTTACAATCTGGGCTTATCACGCCATTCGCGACAATTTGAACCTAAGACGGTGCGGAATGCTCTGAAGATACTCGGAGAGATTGGGACGATCGTCACGCCGGACACCATCATGCGCTGGCACCGGATGCTCGTCGCACAGAAGTGGGATTACAGCCATCGGCGCAAGCAGGTGGGGCGGCCACCTGTTTCCCCAGCCATCATTGAGTTGGTTCTTCGCATGGCACGGCAATGTCCGACCTGGGGTTACGATCGCATCCAAGGTGCCTTGGCCAACCTGGGGCACAAGATATCCGATGCCACCGTCGGCAAGATCCTCAGAGAGCATGGAATCGAGCCGGTTGCTGAGCGCAGGCGGCAATCGACCTGGCAAGTGTTCCTCAAGTCACATTGGGACGTGCTGGGTGCTATCGATTTCACAACGGTTGAGGTTTGGACGCGAGACGGACTCGTCACTTTCTACCTGCTCTTCGTCATGGAGGTGGCTACGCGCCGCGTGCACTTTGCTGGCTGCACAACGAGCCCGAATGAGGCATGGATGAAGCAGATCGGGAGGAATCTGACGGATTGTTTCGACGGCCTCTTGCTTGGTACTCGGTATCTCCTGATGGATCGCGACACGAAGTTCTCTGAAAGTTTCCGTCTTCTTCTCAAGCAAACGGGTGTGAAATCTGTCAGACTTCCCTCGCGGTCGCCGAATTTGAATGCTCACCTGGAACGATTTATGCGGAGTCTCAAAGAGGAATGTCTGGATCGGATGGTCTTCTTCGGGGAAAAGTCGCTGGCCAGCGCGACCTGTCAATTCCTCGGGCACTCTGCCATGACGAGAGAAATCACCAGGGGCCGGACAACCGGTTGATTGAGATGGGCGAGGAGTTCGGCCAGACGGCCGGTGAGGTTCATTGTCGCGAGCGTCTTGGCGGGTTGCTGAAGTATTACTACAGGGAAGCGGCGTAGAGCTATTCGTGGCGCACACGCCGGCCAGACTGATCGATCTCGATTCTCATGCATCCAGACGCCCATCCGTAGGGTCGCCGGGCTAATTGGTCAAGGCGTCCGGTGGAGTTGGACCGCAAGCGTCAGTCCATAATCGCCTCAACCCGAGATTGTCGAGCAAATTGCCGTTCGTTCGGATTTCTTCACCTTACGGGATCCACCGCGCAGCCAGAACAGGCATCCGCGAGACGGCTGGCCGACTACCGTGCACCTTTTGGGCTGATCTTCCAGCCCCGCAGGAGGATTCCAAAGACGCAGGCGTGGCTGAGGAGCCCAACGGCAAGCATGCCCGCATAGGGGTGCCCAGCGACAGCGGCTACGGAAATGGTAAGGAGCCGCAGGTCACGACGCTTGAGCCGGTTGAGAAGGTCGTTGGGGTATGGGTGTCCGTGGCGGATCACATACTCTTTGGTCGTGTAGCTTGCCAAGATGAAACCCGCGAGTGCGACCATTCCCCCGAGCCAGACCAGCGGGTCAGCGTGGGAGCGAGCATATGCGAACGTGATCGCCAAAA
>JAGMDA010000340.1 GCA_023128935.1 Candidatus Eiseniibacteriota bacterium
CACACTGCGCACCGGGGCTCTCATACACTACGCCCTCGCCACCCCAGGGTTGGTGCGAGCACTACCTTGACAACTTCGCCATCAGCGATTGTGAGGACCAGCTCAACCGCATCGATGGCTGGGATGATGTCGTTTGGTTTGTCTTGGTTGCATGGGGGGAAGACAAGGTGTTTTCGGGAGTTGAGGTCGGCTTCAAGCGCTATCCGAGCGACACTTTCGAGTTCACCGACCACGGGCCCTGCTTTCGGTACACGGGACTCGAGCTCCCAACAAGCGGGTGGCCGGGCCCTGGGGAAGGAACTGCAATTGTTGCGGGGAGGTCCTGGATAGGCAACTTCGTGCCTGTCTACTACTTCACAGGATACGCCTACGGAACAGGTGTTCTGCAGCTTGGTGCGAATCCGCACACGGGGTTCGGCGGGATGGCAAACAGCGGGATTCAAGTGCAAGTCTGGGCGGCAGATGCGTTCGGGGGTGTGGGGTGCCACACAGATGGAGTCTATGCCTGCCCGAAATCCGCTTTGACTGGACTCGGTGGCGGGGACCTGCGACAGGGCGACGACGATAGAGAGGCTGGCGGTTTCCAGTCTCTCCTGAGAGACGTCCTCTCGGACAACCCGCCCAAGGAGGCAGCGCCGACGCTCATCCCCTGCTACTTGAATGGCGAATGCATTTTCCTGCCGCCTTCAGAGTGCCTTGCTGAAAACGGAGAACCCCTATCTGAGTCGATGGGCTGCGCCCCGCATTCTGGTTGCAGTGGAGATTCTCTCGAAGCAGCCAGCTGGGGTGCCATCAAGTCGATGTTCCGGTAGAAGAGGCAATACCCGTCACGATGACAACAGGCAGTTTGTTGGTCAGCTAGCCAAGGACGGGAACGGCTGGTGACCGTGGCCGCCAAGTTTGGAGTGTGAGGAACGATCAAGGTTGCAACTGGCGATTCCGAGGACACCAAGCAAAGGAGGGATTGCATTATGAGACAGAAGAAAAGGGGCATCCGGTCAGGATTGGCTGCAATTGTCGTGCTGGGAATGCTCTGTATACCCGGTGGGTATGCAATGGCTGGTGATATCGTCCATCCTGGAATAGAGCTTCTCGCAGCAGATGATAGTGGGGTCAAGGTTCGGCTTCTCTACCTTCGAGCAACAGATGTACCTGAGGAGTCTCAGCTGGCTAGTCTCAGCGTTGCAGACTATTACTCGGATGGCGCAGGTCCTCTGACCCGACACAGCGGACTCATGGAACCTCGGGACTATGCCGGGGGTCGCACTGCGGAGTTCCTGAGTTTTCCCGCATTCACGTCCGAATATAACCCTGATGACGAGGACTTCTTGAGCGTTCGTTTCACTGTACGGGTTTTCCCAAACGTGCAGGCTGCTGTGGATTTCTACGAGAGAAGTAGCTTATGGGGAGCGCCAATAGTGCCGGTGGATGACCCGCCGGTTCAACAGCCAGACCCGTGCATCAGATATGCCAGCCAGTGCCCTAGTTGCAGTGAGGGGTGCACGTGGACCTGCCTCAAATGCATATATCAGTAGCCTGGATTCCCACTTGAGGGGGTGAGCAATGGCCAAAGATTCGTCAAGGCATTTGACCTTCGTAGCGATTATCCTTCTCTGCGCGCTACTTGGCGGCGCCTCGTCTGTCGCGGCCGAGAACCGTTCCATCATCCTCGCGAGCCCGGCCTATCTCGAGGCGGCCGAAATCATAGCTGAGGCGCACGTCCTCCGCGAATGGTCACCCACCATCCTGGTTGATGACTGGTCGTCTAGGTCAGTCGACGAGATCCGTGGCACGATCGCGCAGCAATTGAGTGGTGGCTTTGGGAAGAGACTTGCCCTCGGGATCGGAACCTGGGATAGAAACTGGGAATTCGGTGGTGTCCCTGAGATGGAAGAATACGCCGTCTTCCCGGCCGCGTATGGGAGCTGCGCGCTCGGAAACTCGCCAGGGTATCTGGACGAGTGGCCTGTCTATGCGTATGTGAACGAGGACACATTCCGTGTGTCGCTTCCGCTAGGCCGCCAAAGCATCTGGTGCCGGCTTCCGGTCTGGACGCCGGAGCAGGCAATGGACTATGCACTTAAGGACCTTGCCCAGGCAGAGCTTGCCTATGACCCAGTCCACGACCACCGGGTTCCGTGGTTCATCTATAACGAGGAGTACGAGAGGAACGCCGTTGCAGATGTAGATTCTCTAACCCAGTTGCTCCTTGACTCTCAGTGGCTTCCAGGAGCGCCGTGGGAATTCGTTGCCCGGAGAGCGTCCGAGATCACAGGTGGACCGGATGAGAGAGAGCAGCTTGTGGTGGACGAACTGAATTTCGGAGTGCAGCTCGCTTTTTTTGGGCTGTCGACGAGTAGCAGCCCTTGGCACCTCACGCGGTGGACGGTTCATAACTGGATAAACGTGTTCGACCTTGAGCGTTTGTCCGAACAGCCAGCGGGCTACTTCCCCGTGCTCCTTGTGCCGTCATGCGATGTCAGCCGTTTCGATACCTGGCACATCTATTGGCAACCTGGCGTCGTCTTTGATGACCAGGCAATCACCTCGAAGCTGCTGTTGGCACCGGATGCGGGAGTCCTAGCGATCGTAGGGCCTACTACAAACACAACGCAAATCAGCAACTACTATGCTGCAGACGCCATCTTGCGGGCGATTTTTCAGATTGGCACGGAATGTATCGGCGAAGCAGTTCAGAGAGCACGGCGGTACTTGGAGATCTTCTATTCTGGAGATGGAGAGTGGTCACTTATTGACCAGTCAACCAAGAACATAACGATCCTGGGTGATGGGACCATTGAACTCAGAGGGCTACCGGACGGCAGCGTTGTAGATGAGCGCCTGGTGTACGATGTGTTACCTTGGGTGTTTCTCATGCCGACTGGCCTAGGGACTGGACGGCTGCAATTCTGGATTCCGAAGGGGGAAGTTGCCGAGATTGACGTAGTCGATGTTACTGGGAGGCTTGTCTGGAGTACAGCTGTTCGCGGAACAGGCGACATAGAAACGGTGTGCGTGCAAGGTGGGCAAGGGCGACTCGCAAGCGGTATCTACTCGGCAAGACTCACGCTGCCAGGAGCGGGCACGTGCGTGGATACGAGAGTTGTGATACTGCGATGAAAGACCAACTCCTGGCAAGTGAAGGATGCAGCCGTGTGGAGGTGGGCATGAACTGTCTTGCGGAAGGGCGGGGCGTGGGATTGGTGGTTCAACGCGTCCTGATAGGGTTCTTGATTACTGTCTTCCTGGGGGCGGCCTCCAGCGTCGCACACGCGTCATGTGACGCAGTGCTTGCCAAAGTCATTGAGGCCTGCGATGCATGGTGTGATGTAGAATGGCTCTTGTGTGAGGGTGCCGCATGCGATGCCATTGAGCAGACGGCGATACGCAACGCGATTTATGCGTCTTGCGCATCTGGCACCTGCCCTGACAGTAGCACGTGGGGGCAGATATACCAGCGTGGCATACCGCTCTTTGGGACAGCATACTGCTGGGGACGCAATGACGATCCGACTACCTTTCAGCAGAACGTCACGCAAAACGGTCTGGGGATTGGGAGTCACAGCTGCCACGACCCACCCGGAGGCATCTCCTGCACCCGGGGCGAGGTTTCTGGGATAGAGTGCAAAGGTTGGGTCTCCTTTGTGTATAAGACAGGCGCCGGTGTTGATATCACTTGGCATGGCAATACGGCTGCCGTATATGCTGACCCCGAGGCATCTGGATTCACGGTGATTGATGACTTTTGTGACATACTCCCCGGGGATGTCCTTGTCAGTGACCACCACATGGCAGTGTTCGAAATGGAATATCCAGGGGGCGATGGCGCATGGGTCTATGAGTCTGCTGCCGTCGACTACCCGCCGGGCAGCCATGAGTACATAAAGGACGGAACGATATGGTGGTACTATACGGATGATGAGCTGGCAGAATGGAAGGCGATTCGCAAGAGAGGGATGACTGGATGTCCTGACACCGAGTTGTGCGTATTTGACCTGTTAGAGTCAGGGAAAGGACGACTCAGGGCCTCGTGGGCATTGCGTAGCGACTGCTTTCAGGCCGGAACATTCGTCTTGTCGGCCCTTGATAGTTATGGGGAGTATGTACCAGGTGTGCGAAAGGAAGTGCCAGCACTACCGGGCCAGTTCTTCTATGACGTTGAAATGAAGTACATGCGCGGCCAGTACAGACTGGAAGTTGTATTCGCGAACAAAGGCCGGCGGGTTGTCTTGGCGGAGGACTTCGCGAGTCCGAGACCATAGAAGCTGGGCGAACCGAAAGGAAGAGATGGATGAAAAGGCACTGGGGTACGGCGTTGGCCGGCGTAGCACTGCTGGTATCGGGTAGTGCAGACGGGGTGCCGGTCTCCTATCAGGAAAAGGGTGCAGTCCTAACGTTCACCCGTGACAACATGGACTTCGTATCTGATGCATATCCTGACGCCCTTGAGGGCACGCAGCTCTGCACGGTTTGTGGGATCCTTGGTGGGGAGAATACCGTCTGGCTCATACTCCCATGGGAGATCGGCCTCCAAGAGTATGATCTGCATGGTCGGCCTGGGCGAGTGGTGCCCTATCCGGTTATTAGAAATATAGGACCGTTCACGCGGTTCTTTGCTAGGGCCGAGGGTGTGTACGTACTAAGAGACAAGGGTGGAAGGCGGCCGGACCGGCTCTCCTTTCAAGTCTACAGCTTCGCGGATTCCGCGTGGTCGAATCCTGTGCAGATTCCAGGCGCGAGCCAGTTTACGCCAGCAAGAGATGCCTTGGGCTTCACTGTGAAGGACGGCGAAGTATGGATCGTCGACTACCTGAAGCCCATGGGCATACGCATCTCTCGAGGAGCGAGCCCTCTAATGACAATTGATGCCGCGGGTCCCACCGCGATGGATCCGATGGTCCGGAGACCGGCGGCACTGAATGGAACCGGTGTACGGATGTATTCAATCGATCGGGAATGGGGAAAGTACGTTCAATACGAGATTGTGGATGCTGGGGGAGACGTCATGGGCACGCTGAGGTGGGAACCCAGAGGGACCCGCGACGAGAGAGCAAGCAATCGCGAGTCCGTGCGTCGTCCTGGATGGGCCATCCTAGTAGATGCGACAGTGCTAAAGCTCGACGTCAGCGTGCGGCGAGAGCCGGATGACAAGATCCAAATCATGCGGTGGGCTCCGTGATCGGCGAATCAGACAGGCGTTGCACGCATCCCCGTGGGCGGCTCGCATGCATTGTTCTTGGGGGAGCGCTGCGGCAAGGGGCGTGCCCTGGGAAGAGCAACAAGCGCCATTCTCGCCCCGCTGAGGGAGACGCGAAGCAGGGATGAGCCAGAAGCCATCTAGACCGAAGGGGATACTGACGTGAAGCGATTTACCATCGGTTTCGTCCTAGCCACTATGATCTCGTGTTCTGTAACCTCAGCGTCTGATGCCCCTGCTGTGGTCAAGAGCAGCGGCACGCACAGTCATGAAGTCACTACGCTCCGCATGGAGGAGTTGTGGCACGTCGGCGGGAGTGACGAGGAGTACCTGCTTGGGCTGGTCTGCGATGCCGTGGCTGATCGTGAGGGCAATGTCTACCTTCTTGATGCGCAGCTTGCCGACGTCAAGGTCTTCTCTGCAGACGGTGAGTACCTCAAGACTCTCAGCCGCCAGGGGGAGGGACCGGGGGAGACGTTGCAGCCCAGGATTCTGCTGCTTCCAGAGCACGGCGGCCTTGGAATTGTCCAGGACTTTCCCCCGAAGATCGTCTGGCTGAACGCGAAAGGGGAAAGCGCTGGATCCAGTACGCCGGGTCTTCCTGGAACGGGCGAAGCAATCGTTGGAAAGATCCGGTCTGCCAAGTGCTGCCGTGGGCGATTACTAATAGCGTGCTCGGCTCTGCGGATGGTCGAGGGCAGGCCGCACGAGGTTTCACTGCTGGGCCGGTTTGACTTGCAGGGAAGCTTGCTGAATCCGTACCTAGAGATCTCGAGGCCGATGGGCAGCCAGCCTGATCTTGATGCAGACTGTGATATCAGGCCCTTTAAGACCGGAGCGTGGGATGTGGACTCCAATGGTCGGATGTACTCACTCCAGGATTGTGAACCGTATCGCGTCACAGTGCAGGATTCATTGGGAACGCGATATCTAGTCATCGAGCGAGAATACCAGCGGCGTCGACGGGGAGCGGACGAGATGAAGAGAATCGAGGAGGAGTATCGCAACACCGAAGGGGCACGCCGAGACCAAAATGTCCGGGTGGCCGACCACGCTCCGGCCATCTCCTCGCTCCGCGTGGCTGGAAATGATGAGGTCTGGGTCCACCCTGATCAGGACTGCGCAAACCGAGGTGATGGGGTCTTTGCTGAATACGACGTTTTCTCCTCAAAGGGTGAGTTCGTCCGGCATGTGCGGCTTGTGGGAGGCGGCAATTGCATGAGAGACAGCTGGCATTTCATCTCTGACGATCGAGTAATCGTGGTGCGGGACTACCACCGTCGCTTTGCGGCCCACGAGGCACCCTGGGCAGGAGTGGCACAGGAAGAAGAAACGGGTCGTCAGGGAGACAGGGAGGAGGGGGTTATCTGCTACTCCCTTCGCGACTAGTCAATCTTCGGCCGGGGTAATGCAGTCTTGATCTGGGCGCGCAAGGGGGTAGGTTGGCACTACATAGGGTGTTCGCAGCCGGCGGCACGAAGTCTCAGACACTTGCGGTCGGTATCCACCCTGAAAAAGCTAAAACTGATCCGCACTGACGAAGTTGGACTAGAACAACGCGCACAGCACGCCGAGGGCGGCGAATGCGAGCCCACCCAGAAGCACCACAATGGCCATGATGGTCGCTGGCAGGAAGAACAGGACCAGCGCACCGGTCAGCAGCATACCTGCCACGGCAAACAGCAGCTTGAGCGGTAGAAGGATCAGGCTCGCGAGAAACCAGGTGAACTTGAACGCGATCCCCAGGAAGAACAGCAATACGAACCCGCCCAGAACGAATCCCATGAGTTCCAACATCTTGTGGATCCTCCTGATTGCGTCAGCCGCGTTGATGAGCTTCCTGTCCCCCAACCCCCATAGACTATGCCTACGCGCATGACCAGGTCAAGGTTCCCATCAGGTGCCAATGGATCCACATCTGCCTAGTTGGTGCCACACCTGCCAAGTCAGTGCCACACCTGCCAAGTCAGTGCCACACCTGCCTAGTTAGGATACCCCAAATTGCCCGATGTATTCGTCAGCGCGGATGCTACTGGTTACGGAGTAGCTCGTTCGTGTTGGCGTGAGGGCCGGTTGAAGCAAGCCATTCGAAGCAATCTATTCGAGGAGGCAAGAGGTGCTAGAACCGAGTGGCTGGGCATGCTGGGCATAGTGAAGGGGAGGGCCGGCTGGGCATGCTGGGCATAGCGAAGGGGAGGGCTCGGCTGGGCATGCTGGGCATAGTGAAGGGGAGGGCCGGCTGGCAGCCCCCCCTCACTGAGAACTTCCGGCGGCCAGTGGGCCCTCGGGGCAAAGGGCAAGGTGAGGAGGCGGGGAACCCACTGCGAGCGCCAAACGCTCTGAGCCGCCGGAAACTTGTCTGCCAGGGAATTTTAGATCCCGAATACTCTCACATGAGCTTGCGGACGCCATGCCCCCATTATGCCTTTCTCGAAGGGCTGCACCACGGAACTATCGGGGTTCGGTCGATCGTGAACTGTCGCTACGAGGACTTACGGTCGCAACTACAGCCTGTATGTGAGCGGACACGATCTGGTTCGGGATCGAACGCACTCCCCTTGTGACGCGTCTCTGCCATTGTGCCTAGCCCCTGGGGGCTGTGATTGGCTCCGGGAAGCATCCCCAGAGCCCGATTCCGGAGCTAATCGCAGTGCATCAGTTGTTCCACCAGCCGGGACCTGGGCGCCCTCCTGGCACTAACGCCTTGGATTGCAGGCAGCTGCACTCGAACGGTCTTTGTCAGCGGCGTCGAACGAGACTTAGGGGCAGATGCCTTCGCCGTTGCAATCTGCGGTTGGGAATTGCACATTGCCAGTCCTGGCACCTTTCCTGCATTTATCAGTGTGGGGTTCCCAATTCCTGGCGTCGGAGCATGGCGGAGAAATCCCTGGCCCGGCCCGCGAAGCCCCACGCGCAGTCTGCAAAAGCCCTCTCCAGCATTCCCCATGTTGAAGTCACTGCCCTGATCTAGTGCCGAACAGTTCGGTGACCAGGGCTGAACATCTCACTGACTCGAGCAGAAGGGAGAAAATTGTGAATGGTGAGCTGATCCTCGAGCGGATTAGTCCAGAGCTGGCCCGGGCCGAGCGTGACCTGGCCGTGGGGAACCGCAAGACGGCTTGCCGGCGAGCGACAGCGGCGCTTGCTGAGCTCATACCAAGCCTGAACAAGCTGGAACCGGAACTGTCGGCATGGCTGCGTATCCTGGCGGATCTAGCTGGTGCGGACCGCTCAGAGGGTCCGTCGATCCAGCGGGGACTATGGCCAGAGTTAGAAAAGGCGCATCACCCAAGCCGGAAGCTCCTTTCGACGCGCGCCCCTTCGGGGAAGGGCCCCGGTGGGGTGGGGGCAAGACTGATCACACAGGATGAGCGCATGCTCACAGATATGTCGCGGCTCCGGCATCTTGCTCCGACGGATCTGCCAATCTTTATAGAGGGCGATAGCGGTACGGGCAAGGAGGTGGTGGCACGCACGATCCATCAGATGAGTGAGCGGCGCGGGAAGCCCTGGGTTGCTGTAAACTGCGGGGCGATTCCCTCCCAGCTCCAAGAAAGTGAACTCTTTGGTCACACGCGCGGTGCCTACACGGGAGCAACGGTCGACAGACAAGGGTTATTCGAGGCGGCCCATGAAGGTACGCTCTTCCTGGACGAAGTGGCTGAGATGGATTCGACGGCCCAGGTCAAGCTGCTCCGTGTTCTGGAGACAGGGGAGCTTCGTCGATTGGGGGAGGTGCGCACACGCTGGGTCAATGTGCGCATCATTGCAGCGACTAACGCAGACGTGAATAAGGTTGTTGCGGCGGGGCGCTTCCGCAAGGATCTCCTCTTCCGCCTGGGGGCGGTTCGGCTTCGTCTGCCTGCGCTCGCGGAGCGCCGAGGGGACATCCTTCCACTTGCAGAGCATTTCATCCGGAAGGTTTCCTCTCTGTCTCCGTCGCTGACACCAGCGGCACAGATGGCTTTGGTCAGCCACGATTGGCCTGGGAACGTCCGAGAGCTGAAGTTCGTCATCGAGCGGGCACTTGCGTTGTGGGTTCGGTCAGACGAGTTGGAGATCACGGCGGAGATGCTATGCGCGCCACTGTGCTATGGCTCATCGGGTTGCCTACAGATCAACGGCAGGGCGATCGGCCCCGCGCCTGATTCCATGACTGCGCAGCAGGCGCTATTGGAGACCGAGACGCTGCCCGAAGGGCAGAACCTCGATTCATTCCTCGGCAAGATCGAGCACCGGTTGATAGAACATGCGCTGCAGCGAGCCGGTGGCAACCGAACTCTGGCGGCCCGATTCCTGGGCGGCCTGAGCCGGACGACCCTGATCGGGAAGATGAAGCGCTTGGGGCTGTTCAAGCCCGCGCAGGCAGCCGGAGCCCGCTAAAGCCGAACTTCCTTGGGGTACGCAAGCTCCGTAAGGCCAATGTGGACCGCGACCGGAAGTCGAGCGGGCTATAGGCTTGATTGTAATCTAGTGGATTCGATGTCAATCCGATTGCACAAGCGGGATCCCAGCCTTCTGAGAGAGCCAGGACATAATGAGGGCCGCCTCGTTCTCCCAAGGAGGCCCGTCGCTCCCGAGGGTTTCGAAGTCCACCGGGAAGCCCATGCTGCGCAGGTCGTCGACATGTTTCCTGTCGCGTTCGGTGATCCGATGACGTCCCCGCCGGGTATGGATGCAGAGGAAGGGAATACGTCTCTTCTCCGGCAGGAAGTCGGCTAGCACCTCTGGCAGGAGATTGCCGCCGAGCGAGACTGTGCCCGCGAAGGTCTCGGAATGCGCAACCGCGTAGATCGTTGCGAACAGGCTGCTGCCCTCGGATCCCAGGAGATAGATGGATCTTCTGTCGACCTGCAAATCCTCCAGGAGCCGGTTCACAATTCCCTCCAAGTGAACGCTGGCCATGGAAAGGCTTTGGCGAAAGGATGGGTTGTCCCCTGTGTAATGGCACCAAGCGTAGCCCACGCTGCACGCTCCACCGAGATCGACCTCGTGGGCGTGCAGCCCGCGCGGGAATGCTAGATGGACGTCGAGTTCCATGAGTTCGCGCATCCTTTGGGCAAACTGGAACTCGGTCAGCCGCGGGGGATGGAGGCATATCAACAGCGGAGCTTCCTGCGATGCTCCCGAGCGGATCGTGAGGGTTTCAGGGTGGAGTGTAAGCTGGGATGTGAAGCGATATACCCGCTCGGGCTCAAGACCTAGACGGAGCGCGTCTACAACAGCTGATGTTCCTTCCGCATGTTTCATCCTTGAAACTTCCCCTTCCGCCCCCAAGACCCGCTCCCGCGCATGCTCAATGCCTTCCCTCGAGGGCCGCACGTTCTACAGAAACGCTGGATCTCGGTATACGCCGAAGACCTCCCGGAAGACATCACTAATCTCACCAAGGGTGATGCCTGCCTTCACGGCAGCGACAATCCGCGGAGTGAGATTCTCCTTCCCTGCGGCAGCCTGCCGGACGGCGTCCAATGCGTCCCGTGCCTGAATCTGATTACGCTGTTCCTTGACCTGCCCGATCTGCTCGATCTGCCGCCTTTCGACCGCATGATCGATCTTCAGTGTCGGAACCGGATGCTCCTCTCCATCGTCCTGGTACTTGTTGATGCCCACAATCACGTGCTCTCCGCTTTCGACCTTCTTCTGGAATTCATAGGCAGAGCGGGCGATCTCCTTCTGGGGGAACCCCTGGTTGATGGCTGCGACGATTCCGCCGAGGTTGTCAATGTGATGGATGTATTTCCAGGCCTCTTCCTCCACCTGGTCAGTTAGCTTCTCAATAAAGTAGGCTCCCCCCAATGGGTCGACCACATTTGGGATGTTCGATTCATCAGCAATGATCTGTTGCGTGCGCAGTGCAATCTTGGCGGCATCCTCCGTGGGCAGCGCGTAGGTCTCGTCGAGCGAGTTGGTGTGGAGCGATTGGGTTCCGCCCAGGACGGCGGCAAGCGCCTGCAGGGCCACACGCACAACGTTGTTATATGGCTGCTGGG
>JAGMDA010000341.1 GCA_023128935.1 Candidatus Eiseniibacteriota bacterium
CGGGGAATGTGTGGGAGTGGTGCAACGATTGGTGGGTGTGCGATTTGGGGACGACTCCGGTGATCGACCCAACTGGCCCAAGCAGTGGGAACTACCGGGTGTTGCGTGGCGGCTCGTGGGGCTACGACGGCATCAACCTGCGCTGCGCCTATCGGAGCATCGGCAACCCGAGCTACAACAGCTACAGCCGCGGGTTTCGTGTAGCCAGGACCGTTAGTGCGCCGTGAAGCCGGCGAGGAGTTGCGGATGAAAGAGCCGCACAGAGAAGGAGTAGCGCACCGCCCTGACCCCGAGTCATGCGTCGGCGTGCCGCAAGGTCGCAGGCGAAGCGTTGACAGGGGCACACGCAGACCGGGTATTGAGCTGCGAAATCATGAGATTCGGGACGCCGACGTTGTTGACGGAAGCGGAAGGCAACACTGGGGGTGGCGATATGCGCAAGCCACTACCAGGTCCCGCGCAGTCGAAGATCCCGTGTATGCGTGGAAACTCCTCGCGCGGAAAGCGGGAGATCCCACAGATGCCCGTTAGTGATGGTAAAACGGGCCGGTCGGGAAAGGCCAGAGGCCGTACCCCCGATATGAACATCAGTGGGAAGCCGGACAGTTGCATAGTACCTGAGAAGCAACCGAACAAAGGCAGGAGACTGTCGGCGGAGGCTGTGGAGGGAAGGCGACTGACTAAGGGGAACACCGAGCAGACGGCCACACTCCGGACGCAGAGCCGGACAGGTGTGTCGATCGGCCTGCTGGGTGTGCGAGAAGCAGCACGAAAGGATAAGAAGCAGAAGTTCACCGCCCTGCTCCACCACGTCACGGTCGATTTGCTCTGGGAGAGCTACTACGCGCTATCGCGGAAAGCGGCTCCGGGCGTCGACGGCATGACCTGGCAGGAGTACGGTAAAGACCTCGAAGCGCGGTTATGCGATCTGCATGACAGTGTTCATCGAGGGACGTACCGAGCGAAGCCCTCCCGACGGACCTACATACCCAAAGCCGATGGCCGACGGCGTCCCCTGGGCATACCGACGGTCAACGTCAACTACACTTGATCCCAGAGCGCTTTCGGACTGGGCCGAGATCATTCATCCGTTCCATCCGTTACGCGGCCAGAAGTTTCCCATCTTGAAGTCGCGAAAATACGCGCAGCGCGAGCTTCTTTCCCTGGGAGGTTCCCACCGGGGGACGGTTGTCGTTCCTCGGGAGTGGACCGGTCGGTAAACTCCCGCCTGAACAGGAGGTATTGGTACGGCTTCAGGCTGTGTTTTTCTATCCCCCGATTCCTGCGCTGAGAATGCCCTCTTTGCCCGATAGAGCACACCGAGCTGCGTAGAAAGGGCCTTTTTGGCATTTTCAGTTTTTTGAGGGCGGATGGATGATTGTCGGCGGGAAGGATAGCGTGCAAGCGGCACCGGCAAGTTTGGGATCTGATGTCTCACCGCCCATTTCAGAATCGACAACATCGCGTATGCGTTTTTCTTCACCAACTATGCGCGGTTTTCCTCCACCGGCAACAGCGGATTCTCCTCGAAGTGGAATCGATCCCCGTTCGCGAAAAGGTGCAGGCGATTTGTGAGCTGCTCGGTCTGGAGGCGCTTGCGCTACCCTGTGAAGGACGCGTACTCGTCTGGCTTCCCGAGGATCAGGTGGAGCAAGCGCTGACCGTGCTTCGGAACCTGCCCTACGGCTCGGGGGCGCAGCAGATCGGGAGTGTGGAGGCGGCCGCGAAGGGCAGCGCACCGGTTCGCCTGCGCAACGCGCTCGGGGCGGAGCGTCCACTCGACTTTCTCTCGGGAACGGATCTGCCCAGGATTTGCTAGCCAACGGGGCCCGGGGCTATCGAAGCAGAAGCAGACGATCCCCGGTGACTGAACCATCTGGCCGCAGCGCCCACACCCAGTAGGCGCCGGCAGGGACGTCGTGCCCGAGGGCATCCCGACCATCCCAAGTCACACGGTGGATGCCTTGCTCAAGATGATCACGGAGAAGGCGACG
>JAGMDA010000342.1 GCA_023128935.1 Candidatus Eiseniibacteriota bacterium
CCCAACCGAATCCTGACGCGGTACCAACCTGCATTTGTATACCACGATCTGATAAGGACTTGCAGCTGTGCCCCGGGGCACAGCACGCGGATCAGGGGTAATTGCTCAAGAGCGTTCATCGCTTCCCTGAGGGGGAGTTTTGTGATTGCACGGAGTTGCTGCTATTCGCGCACTACTGGTCTTGCTGGGCTTCGGATGAGCAGCTATTGTCGTGAACTGGAGGTGATTGTAGTGGCGGAGCCCAGAATCCATATTCCCAAGGCACGCATTGCCGGTTTCTGCCAGCGGAATCACATCCATAGACTGTCGTTGTTCGGCTCGGTGCTTCGTGAGGATTTCCGGGCCGATAGTGACGTGGATGTGCTGGTTGAGTTCGAGCCTGGACACACGGCTGGTTTGATCCGGATGGTGGGCTTGGAGCGCGAGCTTTCGAACATGCTCGGACGGAGGGTGGACCTCCGCACCCCCGCGGAGCTAAGCGAGTACTTCAGGGATGAGGTCGTCGGAAGCAGCGAGGTCCAGTATGCCCAAGGATGATGGCATCCGGATACGACACATGCTCGATGCAGCGCAGGAGGTGATCAGTTTCTCCCGCGGCCACATGCGGGCCGACCTGGACGGCAATCGTCTCCTGACACTTGGCCTACTCAAGGGCATCGAGATAATCGGCGAAGCGGCCTCTCGCGTTACCTCCGCGACCCAGGATCGCTATCCGCAGATTCCATGGTCCGATATCGTGGGCATGAGAAACCGTGTGGTGCACGTTTACTTTGATATCGATCTTGACCAGGTGTGGGAGACGGTAACTAAAGACGTGCCGCCCTTGATAGAGGAGTTGAAGAGAATCGTACCGGCTGAGAGAGACCAAACAGATCACTCGTGAGTCCCCAATCCAGAAAATGCAGGTTTTTTTACAAGCTCAGTCGTGCTCCAAGCGGCTTCTGAGAACCGACGTCATCAGCCTCAATCCGACAATCATTGCCGGATTGAAGCTGGCCCGGCCGCGGGGTGTGGCTGAGCAGGGCTGGGGCTTCACGCAAGAGGCATTCACAATAAGATGAGGGCTTGTGTTCAGCGAAGCATCATCGCGCCCGCGTTGCCCTTTGCCGCAATCCTCCTCGGGCTCTATCTGCTTCACAATGCCTGGGCGGCCATACTTCTCTATCATCTTGGCATGGTGCTCATCCTCGCCCTCAATAGGCATGCCAATCCGCTGGGAGCTGTCCGCTCCGGATGGAATCCGGGCGCCGCAGCAATTGCCGGTGTCATGTGCGCGGCCAGCGGGTTGCTCTTTCTTCTCCTCTGGAGAACCGTCTCCCTGGACCATATGGGCCTGCGGACTTCACTTGGGGATCTTGGTCTATCAGGCACTTCTTGGTGGGTGTTCTCTGCCTACTACGTGACCGTCCACCCGCTATTGGAAGAGGTCTACTGGCGCGGCTACCTCGCTAGTGGTTCCAGGGGACCCACTTGGCCTGATTTCACATTCGCGGGATATCACGTATTGGTGCTCGTCTTCTTCATCAAGTTCCCGTGGACCTTGGCCGCCTTCGTCGCATTGTTCACCGCTGCCTGGAGTTGGCGGCTGCTAGCAATGAAGCGGCGCGGGCTCGCTGTGCCCATACTGTCTCACGTCGCTGCGGACCTGAGCATCGTTTTGGCCGCCGAACATCTGGCCCGCAGGGGAGGCCTATAGCCGGGCTGCGCGCATTGGCCGGAGAAACCCCCCAGGCAAAGCGAGCGCAGTTAAATAGGGGGCTGGGCGCAACCTCCCTAAGCCGCGACCGGAAGCGGAGACGATAAACAGATCGCCATGGTCTGATACGTCGATCGGGGCGGGACCGAGGGTGGGCCTGGTGTCAGGGTGCAGGACGTCCCAGCCAAACCAGCCCGTCATCAAGGCATCCGCAGCGGTGTCCCTCCAAGCAAAGAAAAGGGGGCGACCCTCCAAGGGAATCGCCCCGGTCATAAGCTGTCTGTCTTATTTGATCATCACCAGTCGCTTTGATGTCTTGAAGCTCCCCGCAGCGATCCGGGCGAAGTAGATTCCCGGGGCCACACGCTGACCGGCTTCATTCGTTCCATCCCAGGAGACCTGATGCCGTCCAGCGGGTTGATGATCGTCGATCACCACCCGAACCAGGCGGCCGGTGGAATCGAAGATGGTCAGCCGAAGATGATTTGCCTCCGGCAGATCGAACCCGATCGACGTTCCCGCTTGGAACGGATTCGGTCGTGCGGCACGGATGGCGAACAGCGTCGGCACCGCATTCCCGCCCGGTGTCGAACTCACCTCTCTTTTGATCGTCGCCGCGGCGCTCTCGTTGCCGGCAGCGTCGGATGTCGTGACGTGATAGTAGTCGTAGGGATCCCCGGAAACATCGAAGGTCGGATCTACCGTATAGCCGATCACCGTCGCCGTCTCGTCGAAGATCTCGCTCTCCGAGCCGTAGACGCTGTGATAGGCAAAGTCCTCCTCGATCGGTTCATCCCACTCGAGCACTCCCGGTTCGCCGAAGACGAGATTCTGCGGTACGCACGGGGCGATGTTGTCCACCGAGTAGCCGCTGTCCGGCGCGCTGGCGAACCAATCAACGGGATTCGCCGTGTGGGCCGTGACGCAGTAGATGGTCCAGGCGATGCCCATCATTGTGGAGTCGGCCAGCGTCTCGGCGATGAAACCGTACTCGTCCTGCTGAATTGCCGGGAAACCGCCGACACTCGCCCAAATCCCAGGAGGCATCCCGCCCCGGTCGCCGCCGCGGGGTATGACCAGATAGCGCTTCCCCTGCCAGTCCAGTATGGTCGAATCGTCGCCGAACCGGTCGTCGTCAAGGTTTACCCCCTCGGTTCGGATCGCCTCACGGGCGCCTACCTCGTCGATACGAAGCCAGACATGATAGTTGGTGATGAGGTGCTCGGTCTCATCCACGAAGTCGTAGCCCGATCTCGTCAGGCGAATCATCACGCGGCCGCCCTGATCATTGGGCACATCGGCGATCGAGGTGATAAAGGCGTGTTCGTTCAACCACTCCAGTGTCAGCTCCGACACCGTGGGGTTCACACCCCGCGACCACGTGTGCGTCGTTCGCCACAGGAGACTGTCACCGGGGACGGTGATCCGCGTCCAGGGGCCGTCGGGGGTGAAGGCTGTCCAGTCTGCCCCCGCGTCTGCGCTCAGCTCCCAGGTCACGCTGCGGGCCTCCGTGCTCGTGAGACGGGCACGCAGAATCGTGTCAGGGGCGCCGTCCACTGCGAGCGACTGGCCGACATTGTTTTCAGTGTCAAACTCGCTCTGGTACACCTGGATCACCTGCAGACCGCTTTCATCGTCCGCCACGAAGGCGAGGTCCCCCGCTATCACGACGCCCCTGAGGGGCGGGGCCGCGGGGCCGCACGCAGGGCCGCTTTACAGGGCGACGGGCGAGGGTGGGCGTAGTGTCAGGGTGCGCCGGGTAGAAAATGAACACATGGGCTTTAACGCGATTGTACAGCCAGTGACGCATCAGCTGCAGTTTGATGATGCCCTTCAAGCTCTGAAATGTCTTTTACACAAGATCCTTGTCAAAGTACAACCGCACCATCTCTTCCTGCGACAGCCTCGCCGTGGTGAAGATACATGAGTATCCATCGAATTCCGCTTGCTGGCTCCGGGGTATGTACGTGTCGGTTGATCACGGCTTTACGATGGATACTCCTGATCCGGGGACAGCGTGTGATGCTGGATTCCGACCTGGCAATCCTCTACGGAGTGGAGACAAAGGTCGTGTTGCAGGGGGTCCGACGAAACAAAGAGTGGTTTCCACCTGATTTCATGTTTCTGATGTCGCCACAAGAGGTTATGGTTTTGATGTCACAATCTGTGACCTTAAAGGGGCGCGGCGGTGGACGAACAAGACCTTGCGCCTTCACCGAACAGGGTGTGGCGATGCTGTCAACTGTTCTGCGCTAAAAGCGCGCCATCCAGGTCAAAATTGAGATCGTGCGGGCGTTCGTCACGCTTCGCCGGATGCTCGCATAAAATGCCGAGCTGGCAAGCAAACTCGCCGCCTTGGAGAAAAGGTATGATGCGCAATTCAAGCTGGTTTTTAGAGGGTACCTAGGCATCGTAGTAGATATTCAGGCCACCCGTGGCCGCCAGGCGCTCGTCGGTCCAAGACATTCCGGCTTCCTCGGCAACCGGCTTGGTCGGGTCGATGAGTATGCCGGGCCGCACGCCGATATCGCTTGCCGTGGCGAGCGTGCTGAGCGAGTCCGCCCGAACCCGGGAGTCGGGAGTGGTGTAGTCGGCGGCGGCATAGGCGTTCGCAGGCAGGATGATGGGCCGCACATGAGTATCCTCTAACAACAGCGGCAGATAGGACTTGCTACAAACCGATCGCCCATCGCACAATCTGCTGGGAGGGTTGAGTAAAACGGTCCTCCGCTCTCCGGTACACATCATGCGTTACCCAGTCTCAGCCGATGACCGTTCCAACATGAGGTTGTGTATGTTTGCCAGGATGAAGACCCAACATAAGGCAACGCGCGACTGCCGCGCGGCAAAGGACCAGCACAGATCCCGCTCTCACATCGCGCTGCCGCTCTTGGCCGGCGCCATCTTTATCGCAGCCACGCTGCTCGTTGTTGCCGCGTACCTCACCGGATGCCGTGACATCTCCCGGCTGGACGAGGCCTGGACCCCGGCGGTGCCATGCTGCGTCACCTCGCATACAGGGGGAGTGATCTCGGCAGGGAGCCCGATTCGCGTCCTCTTCACCGATGCCATGGTGGATTCAAATGCGATCGGCCGCCCCACTACCGGTTCCGCCTTCGAGTTCCGGCCCGGCATCAGGGGCGAAGCCACCTGGCACACAGCGCATGAGTTGATCTTCGCGCCGGCGGAGAGACTGCCCTCGGGTCAGCATTTCTTGGGGCGATTGGATCTGAGCAAAGTCGCGGCCTTCTCAGGCGCACTCGTCTTTGAGTTCGCCACCATTGAGCAGTCGGTTGAGGTCATGCTGGATGGCCTGCAGCCGGCGCAGGTGAAACAGCGTCCCACAGGGGCGGGATCCACGAAGGTCGACGCGGGAAGCACTCCCCGCGTCGAAGGACCCAGGGGTGCTGTCCGCCAGATCCTAACCGGCCATCTGATCACAGCCGATGTCGCTGACCAGGCGGCCGTGAAGAAGGCCCTCGTCGCAACCCAGGACACCGAGATCCTCGACATCCTCTGGTCGCATCAGTCCGACCAGCGCCGGCATGAATTTGCCGTAACGGGCATCGAGCGGCGTGCAGATTCGTCGGCCGTCATCCTCCAGTGGGATGGCTCAGCGATCAATGCCGGGGAAGCCGGCACCGATACGGTTGGTGTTACTGCCCTGGGTGACTTCCGTGTCACGGAGATCAAAGCGGTTCAAGGTGAGAACCCACACATCGAGGTCCGCTTCTCGGATCTTCTCGAACCCAAACAGGATTTCGCGAATTTGATCCTGCTCGGTTGGAAGTCTTCCAAGGTCAGCCATGTCATCGATGGCAACGTGCTGTGCATTCACTCCCCACAGGGTTGGTCCCCTACCGAGAGAGTCAAGATCGAGAAGGGCATCCGCAGCGCCTGGGGACATGAGCTCACCGATCCCGCCCAGGGTGAGGTTCATTTCGAGTCCCTCAAGCCCCAGGTTCGTTTCGTCAGCGATGCCGTCATTCTGCCTACCACACAAGGTCTCACGATTCCGATTGAGGTCGTCAATCTGCGGGCCGTGGTGATCAAGGCACTGCAGGTGCGCGAATCGCACATCGCCCAGTTCCTGCAGGTCAACAATCTCGATGGGGAGAGAGAGCTTCATCGGGTGGGACGCACAGTCTGGCAAAAGGTCATTGCGCTCGATCTCACCGAGAAAGAGCGCAATTGTTGGGTTCGCTACGGCCTGGATGTCACCGAGCTGGTTGCCGGCAATCCCGGAGGCCTCTACCGACTTGAGGTGACTTTCCGTCCCAATCACATCATTTACGACTGCCCCGATATTGCGGAGATGGTCAGGCTGATGGAAGCCAGCCTCGAGGCAGGAGATCTTGATGAGGAAGCCGAATCCTCCTTCTGGGACAGCTGGGCCAGTTCAAGCGAGTACAACTCATACCGCCGCCGCCATGACCCCTGTAGTCCGGCCTACTACCGTTTCTGGTACAATCACAAGGCGCGTGCGCGGCGCAACGTCTTGGTCTCGGACATCGGGTTGATCGCCAAGGCGGGGCAGGATGGCGCCCTGGCGGTCATCGCAACCAACCTGCGCACCGCAGCGCCCCTGCCGGGTGCGAATGTGGTGATCAGTGATTATCAGAACCAGCCGCTGGCGACAGGTATCACTAATCACGACGGTTTTGCCGAGTTCGCGCTCGATCGCAAACCATTCCTGGCGACCGTTCAGCATGCCGGGCAGACTGGCTACCTCAAGCTCGACAGCCGCTCCACGCTGCCGATGGGGAATTTCGATGTCTCCGGCGTAGGCACCAGCCAGGGAATCAAGGGGTTTCTCTATGGTGAGCGCGGTGTTTGGCGTGCGGGCGATGACATGCACCTGACCTTCATCCTCTGGGATGAGAACGGCGCGTTGCCCGACGATCACCCCGTGCGCTTCGTGTTGATAGATAGCCGGGGGAAGATGGTCAAGAGGCTCACCCAGACAGAGTCAGTTGATGGATTCTATGATTTCCGCGTGGCGACCTCAGCGGATGCGCCCACTGGCTCCTACACCGCGAAGGTCAGTGTCGGCGGGGCGACCTTCACCAAGAAGCTGCCGGTCGAGGCAATCATGCCCAATCGCCTGAAGATCACCTGCGATGTGGGGCAGAAACCGATTGGCGCGGATCGACCTATGCTCGAAGGCAAGCTCTCGGCCACCTGGCTACACGGAGCGATCGCCCGGAACCTAAAGGCCGACATCAAGATGTCGCTTCAGGCGTCGCGAACTCGTTTCACACAGTACCCCGAGCACATCTTTGATGATCCGACGCGGAAGTGCCGTCCCGATGAGCAGGTGATCTTCGACGCCGCGCTGGATGAGAACGGTGAGGCGACTATCCAGTATCCTTTCGCCGTGAAATGGCCGGCCCCGGGCATGCTCAAGGCAAATCTCAGCGTGCGGGTGTTCGAGCCCGGAGGCGCCTTCAGTATCGACCGCTTCCAGGTGCCAGTGTCGCCGCGATCGCGCTACGTCGGCATCCGGACATCCAAAGGGGACAAGGCCCGGGGGATGCTCCTCACCGATAAAGGACACGAGGTCGACATTGTCGTCGTGGATCCCGAGGGGAACCCTGTCGATAGCGCCGATGTGCGCATCTCGCTCTTCAAGATCGGCTGGCGCTGGTGGTGGCATCGTGGTGAGGACGATCTCACCGACTATGCTGACGCAGAGATCGCCACAGCGCTGCAGACCGACCTGGTCGAGATGACTGATGGACACGCCACCTGGAACTTTGAGGTCAACTACCCCTCCTGGGGCCGGTATCTGATCCTGGCGACAGACGCTGCCAGCGGTCACCGTACCGGTAAGACCATCTACATCGACTGGCCCGGTTGGGCGGGCCGGGCCCGCAAGGACGCCCCCGGAGGCGCCGCGATCTTGGCCTTGGAGGCCGACAAGCAGGAGTACACCGTTGGGGACGAAGTCACTGTGACGATTCCGACGCCGGCGGCCGGACGTGCGCTGGTGAGCATCGAATCGGGTTCGAAGGTGATTGGTGCCAACTGGATCGAAGGTGTGGGGAAAGTGACCCGATACACATTCATCGCCACGCCGGAGATGAACCCCAATGTCTATGTCAATGTGACCCTGGTGCAACCGCACCTGCAGACCCTGAATGACCTGCCGATCCGCATGTATGGCGTGATCCCGATCAAGGTGTCAGATCCGGATTCCCACCTCGAGCCCCTTCTCAATGTGCTGGATGTCTTCAGGCCGAATGAAACCGCCAGTCTCAGCGTGTGCGAATCCTCGGGCCGGATGATGACCTACACCGTGGCGATCGTTGACCACGGTCTCCTGGAGCTTACGCGCTTTCGGACACCCGATCCGTGGCGGCACTTCAATCGGCGCGAGGCGTTGGGCGTAACGACTTGGGATCTCTACGACGATGTCGCCGGCGCCTATAGTGCAGTGCTCGAGCGCTTGCTGGCCATTGGGGGTGGTGGTGATGCTGGTGCGAAAACAGAGGTGGAGGAGGAGCCGAAGCCAGGGGAAACGCGCGCGAAGCGTTTCCCGCCCATGGTTCGGTTCTTGGGTCCGTTCAT
>JAGMDA010000343.1 GCA_023128935.1 Candidatus Eiseniibacteriota bacterium
TCGTGGGGAGTACTGGGTATTTAAAAACCAATTCATGCAGAACTAATAGCCTACGCAGGGGTAGCGAAGTCTGGTCAAACGTGCTAGGTTCAGGGCCTAGTGGCTTAGTGCCTTCGAGGGTTCGAATCCCTTCCCCTGCACTCGAGACAAGCCCGGACGGGGGTTTCGCCGAATTGGGGGGTGTCGCCGGTACTGGCGACACCCCCCGAGATTGCTTGGGTGGCACGCCCGGGAGGCAATTCATGCTGTCGATAAAAGCAAGCAAGAGCTCGCTGCTCGCGGGCAAGAAAGTGACTGTTTGCGTGAGCGGCAGCGTCGCAGTGGTGCGGGTGCCGGAACTGGTGCGCGAGCTGATTCGGCACGGCGCCGAAGTGCGCATTGTTGCGAGCGACGCGGCACTGGAGCTCGTGGGCGAGGCGCTGCTCGAGTGGGCGAGCGGGAACGAAGTCGTCACGTCGCTCACAGGGAAAATCGAGCACGTTGAATTGGGGGCATACGCGGACCTGGTTCTGGTCTGCCCCGCGACCGCCAACACGATAAGCAAGATTGCGATGGGGATTGATGACACTCCTGTCACCAGTACGGTCACGTGCGCAATCGGGGCGGACAAAAAAGTGATAATCGTGCCCGCGATGCACGAGTCAATGTACAGGCACCCAATTGTGATGGACAACCTCGCGAGGCTCGACGCAATCCGTGTCAAAGTCGTGCGGCCCCGCCTCGCCGAGGGCAAGGCAAAGCTCGCCGACAACGACGAGATAACCGAAATCGTGATTGGGGAGCTCGCGGAAAAAGACCTGGAGGGCAGGAGGATAGTCATTGCCGCCGGCCCGACCTACGAAGCAATCGACATGGTGAGGGGGATAACCAACCGCTCCAGCGGGCGCATGGGAATCGAGCTCGCAAAGGAAGCGCACCGCAGGGGCGCCAACGTCACGCTGGTCTACGGGCCGGCAAAGCACGAGCCGCCACGCTGGATACGGACCGTTAGGGTCGTCACAGCCGGCGAGATGGCGGCTGAAGTCAAGAAGGCAATGCGGAACGCGGACGCGCTCATAAGCCCCGCCGCGGCAGCGGACTATAGGCCGGCAGCAATGTTTATGGGCAAGATGGACTCGGGTGAGGGGAAGACGCTTGGGCTCATCCCTACCAAGAAAATAGTGTCCGAGGCCAGGGAAATGTTCCCGGACAAAGTGATTGTTGGGTTCAAGGTCGAGACGCGCGGGCTCATAGAAAAGGCCCACGAAAAGCTGGTGGCCGACAGGCTTGACCTCATAGTCGCGAACCACGCCAGCGCCATCGGCGCCGAGGAAAGCGACGTGCACATAATCAACGGCGTTGGCCGGATTACCTCTTTCTCCGGGAACAAGTCACAGATTGCAGGATTTGTGCTGGACGCAATGCTTGGGCTGCTCCCCGAGCGCAGCAAAATCAAGAAAAGGTTATGAGCTCACTTCTTGGCATTTTCCCAGTCAGTGAGGAATGCCTTTACGCCCTTGTCGGTCAATGGGTGGTTGTAGAGCTGCGCCATCACCTTGGGGGGGATTGTGGCTATGTGCGCGCCGGCCTTTGCGCACTCGACCACGTGCACCGGGTTGCGGATGCTCGCCGCGATTACCTCGGTGCCGAAGCTATAGTTTTTGTAGATGCCAGTAATCTCTCGGACCAGCGCGAGGCCGTCCTCGCCGATGTCGTCCAAGCGCCCCAAAAACGGGGAGACAAAAGAAGCGCCTGCGACCGCTGCGAGAAGCGCCTGGGGCGCAGAGAAGATGAGGGTCACGTTTGTCTTGATGCCCGCATCGGCGCAAAGCCGCGTGGCCTTGATGCCCTCCTCGGTCATGGGGATTTTTACCGTGATGTTCTTGTGCCACGACGAAAGCTCCTGCGCCTCCTTGAACATCCCGTCAGCGTCCTCGGCAGTCGCCTCGGCGCTGATTGGGCCATCGACAATCGAGCAAATTTCGTTAACCACCTCACGGAAGTCGCGGCCCGACTTCATGATTAAGGTCGGGTTGGTCGTGACGCCGCTGATGATATGGGCATATTGTTTAATGGCAGATGTGTCAGCACTATCCAAGAAGAGTTTCATTCACTTGCACCTTCGCTTGTTTTTTGTCTTAGCCTTCATTTCAACAGCTCCTTCGCGGCCTTGGCAATGTGCGCGCCAGAAAGCCCGTACTTCTTTATTAGCTCTGCCGGCAGACCGGACTCGCCGAAAGTGTCGTCCGTGCCGACAATGCGCATGGGCGTGGGGCGCTTCTCGGACAGGATGGACGCGACCGCAGAGCCAAGGCCGCCGATGCGGCTGTGCTCCTCGCACGTCACGATGCGGCCGGTCTCCTTGGCGGCCTTCAAAATTGCTTTCTCGTCAAGTGGCTTCACAGTGTGCATGTTTATGACGCGGGCACTCACGCCCTTGGACTTCAGCAGCTCTGCGGCCTCCAGCGCCTCGTGCACCATGTAGCCGCACGCGATGAGCGCCACGTCGCTGCCGTCCCGCAGGACGTTCGCCTTGCCGAGGGTGAACTCCTGGCCTTCAAGCAGGGGCACCTTCGGCCTGCCGAGCCGCAGGTAGAACGGGCCCGGGGAGCCGGCGATTGCGAACACCGCTTTCCCGGCCTCAATGGCGTCGGCAGGGACTACGACCTTCATGTTCGGCAGGGAGCGCATCAGCGCGATGTCCTCGAGCGCCTGGTGCGACGCGCCGTCCTCCCCAACCGTGATTCCGGAATGCGAGGCGGCGATTTTCACGTCAAGCGCGGGGTAGGCGACGCTCACCCTTATCTGGTCGAAGCACCTGTTCGTCGCGAAGACCGCGAACGTGCTCGCGAAAGCAACCTTGCCGCTCAGCGCCAGGCCCGCCGCCATGCCAATCATGTTCGCCTCCGCGACTCCCGCGTTGAAGAAGCGGTCCGGGAACTTGTCGGCGAAGAGCTTGGTCCTGGTGGAGCACGAGAGGTCTGCGTCGAGCGCAACGACGTTAGGGTTTTTCCCGCCCAGCTCCGCAAGGGCCTCGCCGTAGCCGTCACGGGTCGCCTTCATTGCAGCTCCTCCAGTGCCTGCTCGAGCTGCTGCTGGGACGCGGGCTTCCCGTGGAACCCCGCAACGTTCTCCATGAACGAGACCCCGCTGCCCTTGACAGTGTTAGCGATTATTGCGATGGGCTTGCCCTTCTCGCGGTGCGCGAGGGCGCCCATTATCTCGGGAATGCTGTGCCCGTTGATTTTGATTACGTGCCAGCCGAAGGCGCGCCACTTCGCCGCCAGCGGCTCGATGGACATCACGTCTTTTGTGAAGCCGTCAATCTGCAGGCCGTTCCTGTCGACGACCAGGGTGATGTTGTCGAGGGCGTAGTGCGACGCAGCCATCGCCGCCTCCCAAATCTGGCCCTCCTGGCATTCGCCGTCGCCCGCCACGCAGTAAATGCGGTTGCCGCGCTTGTCCAGCTTTGCCGCCAGCGCCATGCCCACCGCAACCGACAAGCCCTGGCCGAGGGAGCCGGTGCACGCCTCCACGCCCGGCGTGTCCATGGCGGGGTGGCCCTGCAGGTGGTGGCCCAGTTTTCGCAGGCCCTTCAGGTCAGAAACAGGGAAGTAGCCAGCCTCTGCCAGGGCTGCGTAGAGCGCGGGCGCGGCATGGCCCTTGCTAAGCACCAAGCGGTCCCTCTCTGGCCAGCCCGGCTCCTTTGGCCTGTGCTTCAGGGTGTGGAAGTAAAGCACGGCGAGTATGTCTGCCGCCGAAAGAGAGCCGCCGGGATGGCCCGAGCCAGCGCCAGTGGTTGACTCGCACACGTGCCTCCGGATGGCCGTTGCCTTTTTAGCTATCTGGTCTGCGTCCATTGGCTAACCTCGCGTTAATGCCATTAAATTAGAGACTATAAAGGTTTAAAATGGTTTACGTGCGAGCTCTTTCTCCAGTGCCTTCAGGAAGTCGTCGCGCCTGCCGGGAGGGAAATGCGCGCCAGCGGCGATGTTGTGGCCCCCTCCCTCGCCGCCCACCGCAGAGGCGGCGGCCTTCATGGCCTTGCCGAGGTGGACCCCGCTGCGGACCAATGGCCACGTCGCCCTGCCGGACGCCTTCATCTTGCCCTCTGCCTCGTCGAACGACAGGCCGATGATGGGCTTGTCCTGCCCGATTACCTGCGCGCCGTAAAGCATGCCCGCGATGACGCCGATGAGGGTGTCCTTTATCTTGTCGCCCGCGTCAAGCAGGTAAAAGGACTTATGGTCCTCGGTCCCGTGCTGCTTCGCCCACTCGATGCCCTCGCGCAGCATGCGCCGGTGCTGCAAAAGCAGGGCCTCTGCCCTCTTGTAGTAGTCGCCGCGGTCGCCTTTTGCCACTTCGAGGCCGATGGCTCCTTCCTCGTGGCGGCCGCAGGCGTTCAAGAGAGTTGCGAAGTCCTTCGCGTCCTTTACGAACGACTTGTCCTTCTCCTGCGTCAGCTCATAGACCTCGCCCACGAGGGACTTCAGGTAGCGCTCGGGAACGCGCTGCTGCTTGCCGTAGACGTACAGCGCCGAGATGAGCTTTTTCTTCTGGTCCTCGCCGAGGTCAACGTAGCGCAGCCAGTCGTCGCCGTCGCGGAGTGGGATTCCGAGCTGGGAGAGGAAGGCCTTCGCCGCTCCCTCGTCGCCTGTCAGGCCCGGGAAAATCGGGTCAGAGGCAAAAGTGATGAACTGCGTGAGCAGCCGGGAGTGCCTGCCGAACAGCCGGATGTCTGTCTTGGCGGTGATGGCGCCTGCCTCCACGGCCTCGGCGAGGATTATGCGGTTGTGGCCGACGAGCCTGCCGCCCGAGTCCTGCATGTCGCCCACGGCGCCGACAATCGCCATGGCGGACAGGTCCTTGAAGCCGAACTCGCGCGCCACGAGATAGGACATGCCCGCGCCGCTTATCTCGGTCGCGCCGTCGAATCCGACCAGGTGCGCGTTGAAGTGCGGCTTGTCTGTCTCGCCGAGCGTGGCGTGGTGGTCAATGATTGCGTAGTCGGTGAGGTGCTCTTCCAGGACAGGGATTTGGCCGCTGCCGAAGTCCGTGAAGATATGGTTCTTCCCGCCCTTGATTAGGGCAATGCGCTCGGAGTCCATTTGTTTCGTTGGAACCACGGTGTTTTTCTTGCCGAGCCTGTCCAGTAGCGAGGAAACGATTGCGCCCGCGGCGAGCCCGTCCGCGTCGTAGTGGCAGACCACCATGAACTCTTCGCGGTCCCTTATGAAGTCCACTACGCGCTTTAGCTGTTCCATGGCAAGAGTTGGGGGTGAGGGGGTTTAAGTTGGTTTATGCTCCCGTGGGGCGCCTCACGACGCGCCTCTTCCTGACGATTTCAGTTCCGTCGGCTCTGGTGCGCCCCGTCCTTCTGCCGCCTGGCGCGGGACCGGTGCGGCGGGGGGCTGCGCGCGACCTGCGCCTTGACTGTGCCGGTGCTGGCCTGTCCGGCCTGACCGGCCTCCTGAGGAAAAATGTCACGCCCTCCCTCGTCACGATGACATCTGAGTTCTTGGCGCCTTTCTTGAGTATGTCGAGCAGCTCGTCAGTGTGCCGCTGTATGTCGCCGATGGGCATGGTCGGGTCGTTCGCCAGGATTGCGTCTTCCACTGTCTTTGTGTCGACGAGCTTCTCAGGGCTCTCGGCCGCCAGCCTCTTGTAGCGGGCGCCTTCGTTGCGCTGCTCCTGGCCCGTCTTGGCGGCGACTGCGGCCGTGATTCCGAGGCCTAGGCCCAGGGCCCCTAAAACGAAGTGTGGCGCGTACTTGGCCATGCTCTCTGTCTTGGTCGGCTCAAGCTCCTCGCCCGGGGGCTCCATGCCCTCGGCCTGCTTGCCAGTGCCCCCGCCGGTGGCGCCGGGGATGGAGTCGCCCTCGGCCTGCTTGCCAGTGCCAGTCTCCTGGCCGGCGCCTGCCTGCGCCTCTTCGGTCGCCCTTTCTGCCGCTGCAGTCCTCCCGATGGACTCCAGCAGCTTGGCTGTTTCCTGGGCCTTTGCATTGTCCGAGTTGTCGAGCTGCCGCCGGATGGCCTCGACGCCCATGCCAACGTCCACGCCGGCTATGCCGGCGAGCCCCAGGACCAGGCGCATGCCTGTGTTGGCGTCGAACTTGTCGAGCGTGTGCTGCTCGGCCTTGGTCATGTCGTTGTAGCGCACGTGGATGACGTCGTAGGAGCCGTGGTCAAGGTTTGGTGAGTACAATGTGGAGCTGACGTAGACTCCCGTGCCCTTGGCCTTCTCCATCTCCAGGTCGCGACCGTGCTTCGCAGAGACTGCCTTGTCACCCGCCTCCTCCGCGAGGAACTTGTCGACGTCCTGGCTGAACTTGCTCAGCTTGGCCAGGTCGGGCCTCTCACTCCATAGCTTCGTCAGTATGTTGCCCCCGTGGAGCTGGGAGAGCAGCTTCAGGTAAGGGACGTCGCTCGCGAAATAGTACATGTGGTTGAAGGCGTTGTAGTTGTTGTCGAGCTTGTCTATCTCCTCGTGGACCGGCTTTATCCGGACAAGAAGGGCCTTGGCGTCCGTGAGCAGCTTGTTGCGGTCCCTCTTCCTGGGCCTGAAGTTGCGCGCGGCGTCGTCGTCCTTCTTGAGCCTGGAGGTGTGGTACTGCTTAAGTGAGCTTATGTAGCTCTTAAGCGGGGTGTAGAGCTTGGTCCTCACCTCGCCCGGGAGCTGGTTGCCCCTTATCTCGTCGAGGCGGTCCAGCAGGATGCTCATGTTCCTTATGTGGGTGTTCCTCGCCCCGCCCCCCATCGAGCCAAGGTTCTGTGCCTTCTCGAGCTCCTTAATCAGGCTGATTTTCCCTGGGGACCTGAAAAACCTGTTGCGGTAGAACATGATGCGCCTGTAGCCGTTCAGCGCGGTGAAGGCTGTCCTGAGCATCTCGGGGTCGCCCGATTTGAGGCGGTTCTTGGCGGCGGCGAGGTCTGTCTTGGCCTGATTCCGCAGGTCGCCGTACTTGTCCATCACCGCCTTCCTGTTCCGGAGCATGGGGACAATTGTGGTGGTGAGCCTGCTAAGGAACCTCGTGGGCTTCCCCGCACGGTATCTTTCGCCGCTTTCGCCGCTTTCGCCTTTGAATTTGGGCATTTTACAACACCTTGTAATTGTTACTACTTTTGGGTGGTTAATTCTTTATAAATATTTGCAATATCGGGTATAACGCTGCGCTGGTATAAAAGCATATTGCCGGCAAGGTGGTGTAACCTTAGTGGTGTTGGGCCATTAGGCTCTAATTCTTGGTTTGA
>JAGMDA010000344.1 GCA_023128935.1 Candidatus Eiseniibacteriota bacterium
GATCACCCTGGCCCATGGCGCCTTTGAGGCCTGCGAGGTTCGCAAGGTGTGCGGGCAAGGCCACGGCCGGCCCATAGGATCCGAAGCGCTGCGCAAGCTTGTCAAGCCTGGGCAATGTTACGGCTACGACTTGATCGTCGACGTCGCCCTACGTCGCTACCTAGCGGGAGAACAGCGCGAGGAGATCCGTGGGGCTTTACTCGAGAAGCATCAGATCTCCCTCTCCACGGGAACCATCTCGGCCTTATGTGATCGCTTCCTGTCCCTGTTCGAGGCGCTGCATATCCACCGCGCACCTCAGCTGCGCGCCGCGCAGGAAGGGGGCTACCCGATGCACATCGATGCCACTTGCGAGCAGGGCAAAGGTGGGTTGTTCCTCTCCATGGATGGATGGCGCGGATGGGTGCTATGGGCGCGACGCGTGGACACCGAGGCTGCCGAGCATGTGGCACCGATCGTTGAGAAGACCGTCACCCTTTTCGGCAACCCGATCGCGGTCGTGCGTGACCTGGGGAAAGGGGGTGCGGGCGCGGTCCGAACGCTGCGCGAAGCCGGCATTCCCGATCTCATCTGTCATTATCACTTCCTCTCCGCCGTCGGGACGCAGCTCTTTGATAAACTTCATCGTCGCCTCTTGAGCATGATCCGTGCAGCGGGCATCCGTGCCAAGCTGCGGGCGCTCTTGGCAAACCTGCAGCGCTACAGGACCGTGCGTGACGGACGCTTTGGTCCGGGCTGCGTGCGCGAGAGCCTCTTGGCGCTGGTGTTGTGGGTGGTGGAAGGGGACGGCACGAAGGAGGCCCCCTTTCCTTTTGCGCTCCCGCACCTCGAGTTGGTTCGTCGCTGTTCTCGGGCCATAGAGCAGGCCGAACGATGGGTGCCCGCCCCGCGAACCCGGCCCGAGTACCGCGCCCTGCGTCACTTGGGCTACCTCGCACCTCGCATTCAACGCGACCGGCACCTCCTTGCGCTCCTTGAGAGTCTGGAAGAACGCTGGCGCTGGTTCTGTGAGCTGCGCGATGTGCTACGCCTATCGAACGCACACCTGCCCCATGGGCAACCCCGCGCCCGCTCTGGACAGCTTCCCGCTCTCGAGCTGCTTCGACTTGAGCAGATCAAGCTGGCGGTCGAGGCCTATCAAGCCGAACTCGAGAAAGACCTCCCGGCCCAAGACAGGCATGCCAAACGGCCCTCCTCTCCCCAAGGCATTATCCTGAACGCCTTGGAACGTCATGGTGATCAACTCTTCGGCCACCCAGCACGGATCGATGCCGACGGGCAAGTCATCGCAGTGGTCGAGCGGACCAACAACATCCCCGAGCAGTTCTTTGGGGAACAGAAGCGACTACTTCGCCGTCGACTGGGCCGCGCCCATCTTGGCCGCGATCTCGAACAACAACCGGCACAAGTCGCCCTGGTGGCGAACCTGCGCTCGGCCGCCTACGTGCGGGTAGTCTGCGGATCGCTCGACCATCTGCCAGCCGCGATCGCTGCGATCGACAGCCAGGCTTCCGCGAAGCCGGCGACCGTATTGCGAGATCACCGGGGCAAAAAGCTACAACATCATGTGCGCAAGCTGTTGGCACAAACCGAACTGCCATCGGCATCGCGGTGCGAGCCCAGATGGCCAGTCCCCGGACTCACCACGGCCGATCTGCCCCCCATCGAGCCCAAAGTCGAGACGCTGGCTAATCAGGCAACCGATATCATCTGCAACAAACATCGCTTCTTCTACTTAGCGGATCTGGCCACCTCGCGTACCAACAACCAGTCCCAGCGCGAGCCCGTGCCGTCTGCTACCTGATCCAGGAGGGCGCAACCGAATCCTGACGCGGTACCAGGCCAGTCCGGTAACTGCTTGTT
>JAGMDA010000345.1 GCA_023128935.1 Candidatus Eiseniibacteriota bacterium
GTGGTCCCCATTCTTTGGACAGCCTGGCGGCTTGGTTAAGGTGAACTCCCCATGCTTGATCATGCCGGGGTTTCGGAATGCTGGTCCCTGCACATAGATGAGAAGTCACCGATTTGGCGCGGGGCTGAGGGAAGACGCATCGTAGCTGCTCAGGCACGAAATCCGCCATTGACTGGAATCCGCGGTTGACTTGCCGCCACACAGGGGTTTTCCTTATGTCACAGTGTGTCGAACCTCGTTCACACCCGGTCGCACAAAGGAGGGTGTTGCGATGAAGACGCTGTTGGCTGCTTTGTGCACAGGGCTACTAATTGGTGTAACCGCGTCCATCGGTTCTTCCCAAGATGACCCGATCCCGCCTGGGCCAGTGCCATGCCAGCTTGATTGGATCATCTACGATTGGGACTTCCAACTCGGCGACTGTGGATTCACCCCCCTTGATGGCGCCGGCTCAGCCGTGTGGGAATATGGCGCCACAGGCTTGATACCCGATGCTCCAGCCTTGGTTTGGGGAACTGTCCTCGAGGGCACCTACCCGAGCAATTCCGGTCACAGTCTTATCTCCCCGGCTTTCACCGTGTCCGAAGAAACCACACTGGCAGAGGTCGTTCACTACTACGACCTCCAAGGGACTTCCGCGGGCTGCAATATGAAGGTCAATGGCGCGATTCTACCGCCCTACAGCGGCTATGACGGAGAGATCGGCTCCAACTGTACGCAGGTTGGTGGTGAAAGCGGCTTCACCGGCTTTGGCGGGTGGAGGACTGACTGCTTCGAACTCTCCAGCTTCTGGAACCAGGCGATCACACTCCAGTTCGATTTCGGTTCAGATGCCAGCACGAGCAGTTGCCCTGGTTGGTACCTTGCCGCAGTGAGGATCGGGGGGGTGGCCCCCACGCTCAAAGAAGAGACCACGTGGACCAGGATCAAGAGCCTATTCTACTAGGCTGTGATCCCAATCGGCCGCGTGGCCTCCTTGAGCCAGCTCCGGACCGGGGGCTCAAGATGGGGTGATAGCATCCTGCGCACACGCGCGTGATAGCCGTTGAGCCACTGGATCTCTTCATCCTCCAACAGTGAAGGCTCAATCAGGTCCAGGTCGATCAGGCAGAGCGTTAGGGTCTCAAAGCGCAGCCAACCCTGCTTTCCCTTCCGCGGCGGTTCTCCCGCGCGCATGACGGTCACCAAATTTTCAGTCCGGATGCCGAACTCGCCCGCTTGGTAGCAGCCGGGTTCGACCGAGATTACATTCCCGACTTCGAGGATCCCCGGGTTGCGCGTCGAGAAGCCCACCGGACCCTCGTGAACACCCAGGTAGTGGCCCACACCGTGGCCCGTGCCATGACCATAGTCGAGGCGCTCATTCCAAAGCGGCTGGCGGGCGAGCACCTCCAGCCGGCCACCTGTCGTTCCCTCGGGAATGACAGCACTGCTCAGGCGGATGACTCCCTGCAGCACGCGCGTGAAGAGGAGCTTCTCTCGCCGCTGCGGTTTGCCCAGGACAACCGTGCGCGTGACATCTGTCGTTCCGTCCAAGTAATGCCCACCTGTGTCCAGGAGAAACAGTCCGCGCCCGGAGAGCCGCGAGTTGATCCCCTTAGCTGGATCGTAATGGACCACAGCACCATTGGCCTTCCAGGCCGCGATCGGGCTGAAGGACTGTCCCCTGTAGTGCCTGCCTTGCGCCCGGAACTCGGCCAGGCGTGCCGCGGCCTCAGTCTCGGTCACCCGACAGCGCTGGCGGCCCGGAAGCTCATCAAGCCAGTGCAGGAACCTGGTGAGCGCCACTCCGTCCTGCACGTGCGCGCGCTGTATGCCGCGTATCTGTGCGGGATTCTTGACCGCTTTGGCCTTAGCAACTGGACTGGGTGCAAAGACTATCCGCGCGCCCTTGAGCCGGTCGAGAACCCAGCGGTTCACCACCGCGGGATCCACTAGCACGCACTTGCCTTTCCGTCCGAGATCCCGCAGGGCGCTTGCCATCTCCCCGTATGGACGCAGGCGCAGGAACGAGCGCATCCACCCGCGGACACCGGGCCCGACCTTGGCCGGATCGACAAAAAGGGAAGCCCCGCGCGCGGCGATGATCGCATGCGAGATCACAACCGGGTTGTACTCAACATCCGCGCCCCGCATGTTGAAGAGCCAGGCGATCTCATCGGTCGCGGAAACGACGTATGCATCAGCATAGAGGCGCTTCAGATCCTCTCGCAGGCGGGCCAGCTTCAAGCCGACCTTCTCGCAGGCGAAGCGATCGGGGTGCCTCACCAGGGGACCCGCGGGCAGTCTTGGCCGGTCTTTCCAAACCTGATCGACCAAGTTGCGGGCCAGGAAGCGCACCTTGATCTGGCGCGGCTCGAGCGCCAGTTCCAAGCCCTCCGCGCGGTCTTTCGAGACGACCTGCGGATCCACTCCCACTACCTGGCCCTTCCTGAGGCAGGAGGCCAGGTAGGCCGCGATGCTCGGCGTGCCCGGCATCTTCATCTTGAAGAGTTTGAAGACCTCCCCATCCATTTCCCGCGCGGCTTGGAGGAAGTAACGCGAGTCGGTCCACAGCCCGGCCTCCCGCATGGTCACAACCACATCGCCGGCGCTGCCCGTGAAACCGCTCAACCATGCCCGCCGCTGCCAACAGGGCGGGACATACTCACTGTTGTGCGGATCTGTCGAGGGGACCAGGTAGGCGGCCAGCCCCTGCTTGCGCATTAGTCGCCGGATGGCACCGACTCTCTCTTTCGTTGTCACATTACCCTCCTGCAATCGCGCCACTGGACGGCGCTCCGTCTCGGAAGATGCACCATGCCAGCATACAGAAACACCGGAAGCGACCAAAAGCCGAAAGCGCGTAAGGTCAAGAAATGCAGCCGAGCCGCAACTGGTGCCCCAGCGACCAGTTGAAGATCCATTATCGCCGCACGTTTTGGCCCGTTGACGAAGCTCTCCCGATTGTCCGAGGGTATCCATTTCGCAACCTGGGCAATCGGATCAACCATGAGCTTCATCTTACAACCTTGGCAGCTTCTCCTTCTCATTCTAGCCGGATGGGTCAACCGGCAGCAGCAAGAGATCATCGAATACCTCCGCACCGAGAACCACGTCCTGAGGGAGTCGCACGGCAAGAAACGGATCAAGCTCAATTCCGTGTTTCGATCCCTTCTCGAAGATTCGGGCGTGAAGTCTGTCCGGCTGCCAGCGCGATCGCCAAATCTGAATGCGCACTTGGAACGACACATGCGGAGCCTGAAGGTCGAGTGCTTGAATCGCATGATCTTCTTCGGGGAGAATCCGCTACAGAAGGCGGTGAACGAGTTCCTCGGGCACTATCACCAGGAAAGGAATCATCAGGGACTGGGCAATCGCTTGATTGCCGCGGGCGAGGAAGTCGGAAGGACCATTGGCAAGGTCCGATGTCACGAGCGGCTGGGCGGCATGCTGCGATACTACTACCGAAACGCTGCCTAGGACCGACTCCCCCGGTCTCTGTGGATCAATAGGAGAGACGAATCCCGGGGATAGCTTCGTCTCCGCGTGGCCGCAGCATCTGCGACCCTACCCACCAAGTCTCACTTCGACCGAAAACTGATCGTTGAGATCCCATGAAGGTTCTGTTCTGGACGACTCTGAGGTTCGATCCAGTTTATTGCCCCTACGGGATAGGCAGTCAGTTGGTAGCGCAGGAAGCTGCGCACGACCTTTTCGGTGTAGACAATGGGATTGAGGGCCATGGTCAGGAGTCTCCCTTGCGGAACTTGCGAGCATTCTGGGCTTTCCACATAAGGGCGGGATGGGTCGCGAGGTTCGCTTGCATCACGGAATCGTCGGTTAGCAGGTCGGGGCTAATCTCGCCGTGGCCGTTGATCCGTTCAAGGAACTCCTGCTCCGCGGGTTCGAAGGGAAGAAGTAGGGATAGCAACTCACGACACCGATCCACGAGGTGGCGGCTCCAGGCCTGGACATCCCCACGCTCGGGAACGTGTTCGGAGCGCAAGACGGGCAGCAGCTTGATAGTGGCTTCCTTGGGGCTCATTTCTACATCGTCCACGGAGACCGTGCGCCAATCCCGCCGGCTCATCGCCCCATAGGTCACGAATCCGAGGCGCAGTTTTTCTTGGTCCAGATCGCTTCGCGCCAGAATCCTGGATACGTCATAAAGGTCCCGGCTGGTCGAACGGCTAAAGAGCGCAGCCAGCTTGCCTGCCGCAAGCTCATGCAGGTCGAGCACTGCGATGCGGCGAGCCGCCAGACCGAGAAACGTGGGTGAATCACGCCTGGTCGGAGGCCAGAGTGGCGAGCGCATGAGAAAGTTCAAGTCCAGCTCGAGCGAGCCCGTGCCGCCCTGAGCCCGATCGTAGGACAGTCGCCACTTGCCGCCGGCGTGATCATCGGGCACACGACGGACGCGCAACCCCTGACGCTCACAGACCGCCCGAACCGCATCTTCGACCTTGGGCCGCTCCGAGAGCATGGACTCGCGGTCGAGGGCGCCGATGTAGTTCAGATCGATGTCCAACGACAGCCGCGGCAGATCGAGCAGGAACATATTGAGCGCGGTGCCGCCCTTTAGCACCAGGCGCTCGGTGAGGAACGGATGACCACGTAGAGTCTCGAGGAGATCCAGCAGCCGCAGGACCTTCTCGAAAGGCTCGGCCTGAAACCCGCTCTCGGATGCCACTCGCTGCAGTTGACCGGGATCGAGCCTCATCGCGGTTCCTCCCACAATCGATGCAGAATCTGCTCGGGAACGATGAGATTCCATGGATGGATCAGTTTGCCGGTTTTGCGTCGCCGGTCCAGGTAACTCGGTTGTGCAGGGGCGTGCTGTGCAAGCGCCTCCAGATGCCCATCCTCGACCATCCATTCCTCGCGGTGCTGTTCGAGGAAGAACCCGACTCGAGCGGTGGTCAGTGCAGAACCCAGCCGGAGAACGTGCTCGATCACAGCTGCGAGGTCGAAAAACTCGACCGACTCCAGGGAGCGCCAGATCTCTTCCCAGCCACCTCCGTATTCGGGAGCGTGGAGCAAATCGACCAGGCTTCGTTCGAGACTCGTGACGCGCACATGACCGCCGGCGTGGGGACGCACTTGCACCCCGCCGCCGAAATCCGGCAGGTCGCGGCCCGCCCGGGGGGCCTGCACTCCCACGAACTCAACCACTCGAAAGGCAAAGGGCCGCACCCGTGCCGCTGTCAGGTACTGCATGCGCCACCAGATGGAATATGCGTGCCCATGGAAGGCCAGGGCGGAATGGTAGGCGACCACCGCGTCATCGCGCAAATGGGTTGCAACGAGGAAGGGGTCGGGCTGGAAGTCATTCGGCTGCACGCCGGTGGGCACTGTGGCGTAGACCCCGCGCTTGACCCGCAGCAGGCGTCCGCAGGCGACTTGCTTTGCGAGCAAGCTGTTGCTGGTGTGCGGACTCCGCCCGCCCGCCGTGTGGGCCGCCACAAAGTCAGCGTGGGTGAACACCGGGTGAGTGGCGAAGAAGTCGCGAGGGCGGACGAACTTGTCAGTTTGCGCTACCATAATGAGCCAGAGTACTTATTCGCGCACATATTGTCAAGTCGACTTGCTTAGGCGTGCGTGGAATCACCTCATGTGGCTATTGCGTGCACATATCGGCAAGTGTTCATACTACTTCCCTCGCCAGTTCCCGGAAGCGACACAAGCCATTTGCATGGCGCATCTGCTCGGGCGTCCGGCAATCCGGCTCGAGGATCTGCGGCGACGCGACCAGGATGCAGGCGCATCGCGCGCGGCTCATCGCGACGTTCAATCGATTCGGGTTGTAGAGGAAGCCCATGCCGCGCGGTGCGTCCTCGGCGCAAGAACTCGTGGCCGAGTAGATCACTATCGGCGCCTGCTGGCCCTGGAACCTGTCGACCGTACCGACGCGAACACCCTCGGGCAAACGCTCCGCCAGCGCGGCCACCTGCGCGTTGTAGGGAGCCACGACGAGGACGTCGCCTCGGTCGAGCGGGCGCTCATCTCCCTTACGGTCGATCCAGACGACCCCGCCGACGAGCAGGCCCTCGATGATTCGTCTCACGGCATCGACTTCCTCGGGCGAGCTGCTCGCGTTGCCCCTGTGCTCGACGGGGACGTAGAACAACCCACTCCCGGCAAACGGGGTGTCCCCCGCGAGGGCTTGGCGCTCGAGACCAGAAAGCGAATGGAGACGCCCTTCGTAGTAGAGCTCTGATGTGAACGCGCAGATATCCGGGTGCAGGCGCCAGGTGACGTCGAGGAAAAGCCCCCGGTCGTCGGGAAGGGTCTTCTTGCCGTCAAGGAGATGGACAAGGGCTGCGACCTCAGCCCCCTCGGGATGCGCGGCCCGCTGGGGTTGCTCGAGTTGCTGCGGGTCCCCGAGGAGGATGAGATTTCGGGCACTGCGCGCCGCTCCCATTGTGTGGGCAAGAGAAAGCTGCCCGGCCTCGTCGACAAACAGGATATCCAGCGACTCGACCATATCGTCCCGCGCCCACAGCCACGCCGTGCCGCCGACAATCTTGCCGGCATCGAGTGCCGTCGGGACCGCATCGTTGGAGGCAACCTCATCGAGTCCAGCGGGCACGTCGCCGATGCGTTGGCTGACCTTGTGTGTCGCTTCGAGGGGAACACCGGATTCCCGGGCGGCTTCGAGCACTCCGTCGAGCAGGTTGCGGATTACCCTGTGGCTCACGGCGGTCACGCCGATCCGCTTTCCTTCTTGAGCCAAGGGCGACGATCATCCGGCTAGCAGCGTAGGTCTTGCCTGTTCCCGGCGGACCCTGGATCGGGAGCACGCCTTCCTCGAGGCCTCGGGCGAGTCGCACGGCTGCTTCAACGGCATCCTCACCTGGTTTGCGGAGGCCACCAGGTTCCGGCGTAAGGGTAAGACGGGGCGGGTTCTTCAACAGCAGGTCTCGCGCTGCCCGATAGGGCCCCGCGCCATCTATGCCATGCTCCGCCACGGAGCGAGCCAATTCCAGAAGGGCACCATCGATTGGCTTTGGGGTCACCCGCTCGAGCACCAGTACCGCCCGTGGATGGAGATCCGAGGCGTCGCCCCGCTTCTTGATGTCGAGCGTCCCGCGAGACCCATCGACCGAGTTCACCGTGCCGACAGCATCCCCGCCGACTTCGTGAAGTCCGCCCCCTACGCGCAAGTCCATTTCCTGGGGAGGAAAGTGATACCGGTGCATCGGGCAGCGCGTCGTGCCGCCCTCGACCTCGCCCTCGAACCGAAGTCCGCTTAGGGCTTTTCGCTCGTCGAGAATGTCCTCGTGTTCGAGCTCGTGCAGCCTGAAGAATTCCTACCAGGCACACTTGTCCTCGCGCCGAAAATACTCCAGCTCGTGGGCGAGCAGCCAGCGCGACCGCTCATCCTCGTCCCAGGCGTCGTGATCCTCGGGAAGGTATTCAGTCAGGCGGCCGAAGACCTCCTGAACCTCCGCAGTATGCTCCTCGACGGAATCGCTCGCCTCGCCGGACAGCAGATCGGGACGAGGGAGGACTCCTTCCCGCACCTCTAGCTCTGCACGCCGCTCCTCGAGCCAAGCGCGAAGACCAACCGTCGA
>JAGMDA010000346.1 GCA_023128935.1 Candidatus Eiseniibacteriota bacterium
GAATCGGACCGGCGGCCTCAGACGGCAGACGGGGCGGTGCCACCCACACCCCGACTAGAGCCAAGTGGCCGCGGGCGCCGGGGCCGTCTGGATGTGAGAGCCTAGCCCGGAGGGGCCGCCTCGCAGGTCAAGGGGAAGGAGGAAGAAGCATGGATGTCTCCAGTGTGACCGGAACTCACAATCCGTCGTTCATCACGAAAGGCGCGGCCAACATCATGGGAAAAAATGAATTCTTGAATCTGCTCGTTACACAGCTGCGCTATCAAAACCCGCTGGATCCGATGAGCAACACCGAATTTGTGGCTCAGCTGGCGCAGTTCAGTTCGCTCGAACAGATTCAAAACCTCAACGCCAGCTTCGCGGATCAGAGCGCCCTGATTCTATCCCTGAATAACAGTATGGCCACCGCTCTCATTGGCCGCGAGGTCGTCGTTGCCAGCAGTGAGTTCTGTCTCGAGGCAGATGCCCGCCCCCGGATCGGGTTCACGATCGGCACCGCCGCACAGAGCGCCACGGTTGAAATCCGGGATGCAGGTGGAGGCTTGGTGAGGAGCATCCAGATGGGTGCGGTTTCCAGTGGCAGGCACCAATTGGAGTGGGACGGATTGGACAATCAGGGTCAGCGTGCGCCTGAGGGCACTTACTCGATCCATATCGAGGCCGGGGATGCCAACGGCGTCACGGTTTCTGCCTACCCAATGGTGATTGGCAGAGTGGCGAGCGTGGAGTATGAGGCCGGCATGGCCTACTTCATGGTGTGCGGTGTCAGAACGCCGATTGCCGCACTCCTTGAGGTGCTCGGATTTGCGCAGGCGCAGGCGCAGGGGCAAGACGGCTCTGCGGCGCCGTCGACTGGAGGCCAGGCGACGGACCCTGAGCCAGGACAGAGCCCAGATCCCGAACCTCCTGGGGATGGGAAACAGGTTCTGGTGGATCTGGAATAGGGCAGACATAGGTGGGGAACCCCTATTCGCAGAGGATACGAGGCTCTCTGCCAGTTGGAGATAGGCAATCCCGGGCAGACGCCCGAGCGCAGGACGTAAACGGAAAGTAGCAGGACGAAAAGGGAGGATCAGGAGCCATGATGCGATCGCTCTATTCAGCAGTGTCCGGGATGGCAGGCAATATGCTCCGCATGGACGTGATCGGTAACAACATCGCCAATGTCAATACGATCGGGTACAAGTCCGGGCGCGTGAGCTTCGAGGAGACACTCGGGCAGGTGCAGCAGGCCGCAACTGCGCCGACCGATGCCAGCGGAGGGACCAATGCCATCCAGGTGGGGACCGGGACCCTGGTGAGCGGCGTTTCCCAGTTGTACACCCAGGGAAGTCTCCAGATGACCGGGATCAATACGGACCTTGCCATTCAGGGCAATGGTCTGCTCGTGCTCAGTGACGGGGAGATGACCTATTACACGCGGGACGGGTCCCTGCAGGTGGATGCGCGCGCCCGCTTGGTCAGTCCGAGCAGCGGGAATGTGCTCCAAGGATATGCATATGATCATGCCACAGGCACCTATGCCACAAGTCTGCAGGACATATACCTCCCGATCAAAGACGTGGAACCTGCCCGGGCTACAACTACGATGAATCTGAGTGGGAACCTGGATGCCGATTCCGAACCGACCGGCTCCTACCTGCGAACCTCAGTGCTCTACGATTCAAACGGCGAGGCGGCCATGAGCACCACGACCATGGTCGACCTGCGCCAGGAAAGCACCGGTACGGGAGCGCTTGTCGAAGAGGGTGACACGATCTATGTCGGCGCGGTGGTCGGCGGCAATACAGTCAGCAGCACGGTGGAGGTGACTGCCGGCACAACCGTGGGGGATGTGACCGCTATGATCGAAGAGGCCCTCAACTCACCCGAGGCCGTGAGCGGCATCACCATTACCATGACTGCTGATGGGCGCATCAGTGTAGAAACGCCGGATCAGATGGGCACGTCGGCCGAGATCCAATCGCTCAACCTCTCCGCCACAGACTTGTCGGGCTCAACGCGCGGTACCTTCAGCGCGGCGCTGGCCTTCAGCGACATGGAAACGGCACGTGATGCCGGGGAGTTTGTGGAAGAGACAACCGTTTATGATGCCCTGGGCTTTGCCCACAATGTCAAGTTCAGCTTCACACGCGTCCAGGGTCTCAACGAATTCACCTGGTCAGCAGAGGTCGACGGTGGGACAAGCGATGTCCTGCAGGGCGGGACTGGGCGTGTAGCGTTCCGCGTGGACGGATCGTTGGATGCGCTGGTCTATGACGCCGTGGGAACCACGGTCCCAACCGCGCTGACATTCAACCCGGGAACGGGGGCTGAGAGCCCGCTACGCGTCGAACTCGATGCCGGTACGCGCGGGGCTTTCGATGGCATGAGCATGCTGCGGGGCACGCAGAGCTTGGAGAGTTCACAGGACGGCTACAGCAAGGGTACGTTCACCCGCTTCAGCATTGATGAGATCGGGAGGATTATGGGCGTTTTCTCCAACGGTGTCATCCGTCCGGTGAGCCAGATGGCGCTGGCGGAGTTTACCAATCCGACCGGTCTGACCCGGGTGGCATCGAATGGCTATATCGAGAGCCCGAATTCGGGGCCTCCTACGATCGGCGTTTCAGGTGAAGGTATTGCCTCAACTCTCTCTCCCGGCGCGCTGGAGCAGTCAAACGTGGATCTGGCGAGGGAGTTCACCAACATGATCGTGGCCCAGCGAGGATTCCAGGCCAATGCCAGGGTCGTGACGACGAGCGATGAGGTTCTGACCGAACTGATCAACATCAAGAGGTAGTCAGATTGAGCCTGCGGCGCACAGGCGCCAGGTACGGGACGATAGGAATCGATTGTCGCCGGGCCACGGCCCGGCAGGAGGTTGAGAGCAATGGCAGCCCGGGAAGACGAAGGGAAGCGCGACGACCCTGCAGGCAAGGCCAGCCAAGCAGAGCAGCCCCAGGATGAGGGAAAGGCGCAGAGCCGCGCTCTCGTGCCCGAATCCCTGGTGAGGATCAGCATCGGGATCATCATCTTGGGTGGGATGACCGTGGGGGCCTTCTTTCTGATCACGGATGTGATCGCCCCGCATCTCGGCCCCAAACAGGAAGAGACATTCACGGGCTCGGCCGTGGATGAACAGCTGCTCCCAGTAGTGGAGGCCCCCGGCGAGCAATATGTTGTGGAGGACATCATCGTCAACCCGTCCGGAACACGGGGTAAACGGTTCCTGCGCCTGGGTATCTCGCTCGAGACCAAGGACGGTCCCACCGTCTTGGCTGAACTGGACAGTCGCCGCGCCCAGATCAGGGACCTGCTGATCCGGAAGTTCTCTCGCCGCACGCTAGAAGAATTGAGCGATCCAACTGTGCGCGAGGAGATCCGCCTCTCCTGCATCGAGGAGATCAACACCAACCTCCTAGAGGGAGAGATCGCGAATCTCTACTTTACGGACTACGTGCTGCAGTGAGGTAGCTGGGTGGCGAACATTCTTTCACAGGACGAGGTTGATGCCCTGCTCTCATCCTTTGCCGATGAGGGGGATGGTGCAGAAGAGGCGGAATCTCCGGAGCCAACGCCGGAGGAGACGAAATCGGAGTCGAAGATCTCGGTCTACGACTTCCGCCGCCCCAATCGGATCTCGAAGGATCAGCTGCGATTCCTCGAAGTGCTGCACGAGGGGTTCGTGGCGCGGTTCACCGGTGTGCTCTCGGGCTACATGAGGACTATGGTCGAGATAGAGATCCTCTCAGTCGAGCAGCTCACCTATGGGGAGTGGGTGCAGAGCCTGCCGGAATCAACCTGTGTCTTCCCGTTCTCGATGGAACCGCTCCAGGGATCGGGGGCTGTGGAGACGAGTCCCTCTTTCGGTCTCAGCCTCGTGGACCGCCTGCTTGGTGGCCAAGGGGCAGCTGTGGACCGATCGCGCGATCTGACACCCCTCGAAACGGGGATCCTGGCGCGGATTGCGGATCAGCAGATAAGGGGACTCGCGGAGATCTGGTCTGACATGATGGTGTTCACGCCCAAGATCGAGGGTTTCGAGAAGCAGCCGAATATGCTCAAGCTGTTGCCCGACCCCGAGACGGTCGTGCTGATCACATTCGAGATCAAGACGCAGACCCTCAACGGGACCATCAGCATCTGCTACCCGTTTGTTGCCCTTGAGCCGGCCCTGACGCGAGCCAGCGCTGGGGCCTTCGGTGCCAATGCGATCCGCCCCGTGAAAGTCCCGGACGGGCCAGCTTGGATCACCAAGGGGCTCAAGCGTGGTCGGGTCGATGTGACTGCGAAGCTGGGGACCGGGATGGTGACGGTGGGGGAGTTCATCCGCCTGCGGCCTGGGGACGTGGTCCGCCTTGAAACCCGCGTGGACCACCCGGCGGAAGTGATTGTGGGGGATCGGCCCATGTTCCATGCACGGGCGGGTCAGGCGGGCAGGAAGCTCGCGGTGCAGATCGTAGGCCGGATGGATGAGGATGGAGGGCAAATGAGAGGAGAGACCGATGGCACCTGATGCCCAAGAACCGATGCGGGCAATGAGCAAGAACGAGATCGACGATCTCTTCGGCGACGAGGCGGCCCAGGAGAAGGCTAAGCAAGAGGCTCAGGTCTCTCCAGAGGAGGGGGCTTCCGAGGCCCAGTCGTCACCCGATCTTGAGGGCAGCGCAGCCCCCGATCTGGGTGATGAGCCGCAGGTTCAACCGATCGAGTTCGGTCAGCTCAGTTCTCAGGTGGCAGAAGGGGAACCAGCGAATATCCAGCTCTTGCTGGATGTGAAGCTGCCGGTGACCGTAGAGCTCGGTCGAACCAATCTGCCGATCAAGGAGATCCTGGATTTCGGTCCGGGAACGATCATCGGGCTCAACAGGATGGCGAGCGAGCCGGTGGATCTACTTGTCAATGGCGTCCTGGTCGCACGGGCCGAAGTGGTGGTGATTGACGACCACTTTGGCGTACGCCTCAGTTCACTCATCTCTCCGGAGGAGCGCATCCGAACCCTGGGAGGAGGGGAATAGTGAGACGCAGATCGGTTCTCTGGCGCTCCGTGATCGGGCTCTGGACCGCGGGCCTAGTCGCCGCAGCGCTGCCTACAACGCCGCTTCTGCAAGCCCAGGCGGGTGAGGCCTTGCCCGTGGCAACTGTGACAGCGGCCGGCGACGCGCCCCAGGAGTTTCCCGAGTATCAGGCCATAACCCTCTCAGCGGGTGGGATGCTGCTGCGCGTGGGCCTTGGTTTGGTGCTGGTCATGGGGATCCTGGTTTTCGTGCTCTTCCTCTATAAAAGGGCCACCCGGGCCGGCATGGGTCCGCGTAGGGATGCGGCCATCCAGGTCCTCTCCCGGTGCAGCCTCGGCCAGCGTACAAGCCTCGCGGTCGTGTGTGTGGCGGGGGAGACCCTACTGCTTGGTGTCACGCAACATGAGGTGCGTGCACTCACCAGGCTCGCGCCCCACCCGCCCAATCAGAGGCAGCCAGCGCTACAGGCCAAAGCGGATCTGTCCATGAACGCTCCCCGGCCTGAGGCCGCTGGCGGGGAGCGGGTTACCGGCCGCCAGGATTCCGCGGTTGTAGCGGAGCTGATTGGAGAGCTGCCCAGCGCCGATTCTGAGCAGGGCTTTGAGCGCACTCTTGAGAGTGAAGTCAAGCGAGTACGCCAGGGCCTATGGGCATCCATCAAGCGCTTGGACATCCCAGGGGGAGAGGTCTGATGGGACGGCAGTGCTTTGGTCGGTGGGTAGGGGTGCTGTGGATCGGCGCGGTGCTCTCTTTTCTGCTCACTGGCCTATTCTCGCCTGCGATGGCAGGCCCATCTCTGACGCTTAGCCTGGACGACGCCGAGGAGGTCGCCTCCGAGCCGAGGAAGATCGCCACGGGCCTGCAGATCCTGCTCCTGCTGACCGTACTCTCCGTGGCGCCCGCACTGGTCCTCATGATGACCAGTTTCGCGCGCATTGTGATCGTACTGTCTTTCGTGCGTCAGGCGCTCAGCACCCAACAGATGCCGCCCAACCAGGTCCTGGTTGGGTTGGCGCTGCTGATGACCTTCTTCGTGATGACCCCGACCTGGCAGCATGTGCACGATCAAGCACTCAAGCCCTACCTGGACGGAGAGATCTCGGCGACCGACGCCCTGAAAGAGGGCGTCGGCCCCCTGCGCGCCTTCATGCTCCAGCAGACGCGGGAGAAGGACCTGGGGCTTTTTGCTGCCATGGTTGTGGAGGAGAAGCCTGAGACCGCAGCGGATCTGCCACTCACGGTGGTCGTGCCCGCCTTTATGATAAGCGAACTGCGGACCGCCTTTCAGATGGGCTTTGTGATCTACCTGCCGTTTCTGATCATCGATATGGTGATCGCCAGTGTGCTGATGTCAATGGGTATGCTCATGTTGCCCCCGGCGATGATCTCACTGCCCTTCAAGATCCTGCTGTTCGTTATTGTGGACGGGTGGCATCTGGTTGTTCGGTCGCTAGTTGAGAGTTTTTCTTAGAAATCGCATGAGGGAGTCCGCGATGCCTCTCGGGGGAGTGCCTCAAGCGCCTGTCCAGCGCCCCGAGGGCCTTGGGGCGCAGGATCTGGAGGTGGAAGTATGACGGCCACCGATGCCATTGCCCTCTTCCAGCAGGCGGTCCTGCTGGCCCTTTTGCTCGCTGGGCCGATGCTGTTCTGCGGCCTGGTGGCCGGACTCATCATCTCGAT
>JAGMDA010000347.1 GCA_023128935.1 Candidatus Eiseniibacteriota bacterium
TCGTCTTGCCGCTCCCCGACGGGCCAACGAACGACACGAAGCTGGCCGGTTCGACTTCAAAGCTCAGGCCCTTGAGGGCCTCGACCTCGACGTCACCCGCCCGGTAGGTCTTGGTGAGATCTTCCGAGACAACCAAGCTCATAATGCGGTTCTCCCTCTATTGCCGCGGGCCTTTATGCATTCGGAGATCAGTTTTCCTTCAGGATATACTCGTCGTACTCAACTTCAAAGCGCAGCTTGTGTTTCGCTTCTTCCTGGGCCAGTTCGAACAACAGTTTTTTGAGTTCCGGATCTTCGACCTGGGAGGCGAGCGCCGTGTACAGCCTGAATGCTGCCTTCTCCTTCTTCATCGCCAGGATCAGTGCCGACTGGTAGTTGATGTCGGGCCCCGGCTCCTCCGCCACGACATAGTCGGCGATCTTGAGATCCAGGACCTGTCGACCTCGGATCGGCTTGATCTGCTTGCCTTCCTTGATCTTGTTCAGCCTGTCTTTGTGACTCTGCTCCTCGAGGGAAAATTGCCGGAAGACATCCTTCATGGCGGGCGCCTTCGCCTGCGCCACGAGATCCGTGTAGAAGTCCGCTGCTTCCTGCTCTCGCTCGATGGCAAAATCGAGGATGTCCTCAACTGTATCGCCTTGCATCATCGGCTCCTCCTGCCTCGCGTACCTGCCTGTATCCGCAGGCAAACCAACGCCTATCAGTCAACTGGCTTGAGCACGTTCGTGCCGACACGACAGCCATCAGTCGACCGGCTTGAACACGTTCGTGCCTACACGACAGCCATCAGTCGACCGGCTTGAACATGTCCTTGCCGACACCACAGAGGGGGCATACCCAGTCGTCCGGGATGTCTTCAAACGCGGTTCCGGGCGCAATCCCCGAATCGGGATCACCTGCCTTTGGGTCATAGATGTATCCACACGCCTCACACTCGTACTTCTGCATCATACCCCTCCTCCACCCAACGCGGGCGGTTATCCTTTCCAGAGGCCGTGAAGGTTGCAGAATTCCCGGGCCGAGATATCCGCGGCCTCTACCTTGAAGACTGCCTCGGGCTTGTCGCCTGGGTTGAGGTACTTCCGGTAAACGCCACCATCTGCCAGCAACTCGATCCACTCGATGTGATGCTTCTCCTCCATCGGGTGGGCTACCTCCCCGACCTTGATGGTGACGACGCCGTCAGCCTTCTCGATCACCGGCACGTGCTTCTCGGTGGCCGCGTCGACTTCTCCCTCCTTCAGGAGCCTCATCGGCTCCCCGCAGCACACGAGTGTTCCGGGTCCGCCGTGGAGAACCTCTACGATGTTCCCACATATCTCACACTTGTATACTTCCAGTCTCTCGGCCATTTTTTCCTCCTCCGGGGTCCGGGACCCCTCAGTTCCTGCCTTAAGGGCATGCCTTGGTGACTTTCCTGCGTCTACCAATTCTCCGCCAGCAGTTCAAAATGAGCCTGTGGATGCGCACAGGCCGGGCAGGTGCCGGGCGCCTCGGTTCCCTCGTGGAGGTAGCCGCAGTTCCGACAGCGCCAGACCACCGGTTTGTCTTTCTTGAAGACCGTGCTGCCCTCGACGTTCTCAAGAAGCCCGAGATAGCGCTTCTCATGCTGTCTCTCCGCTGCGACAATCGATTCGAAGACGCTGGCGATCGCCTCGAAGCCCTCCTTGCGGGCCACCTGGGCGAACTCCGGGTACATCTCTGTCCACTCGTAGTTCTCACCGGCGGCGGCTGCCCGCAAGTTCTCCGCGGTCGAAGAGATCACCCCAGCGGGGAAGCGGGCCTGTACCTCGACTTCTCCCCCCTCGAGGAACTTGAAGAACCGCTTGGCATGTTCACGTTCGTGGTCTGCCGTCTCCGCGAAGATGTCAGCGATCTGAACGAACCCTTCCTTTCGCGCCTGACTGGCGAAGTAGGTGTAGCGGTTGCGCGCTTGCGATTCTCCAGCGAATGCGGTCAGGAGATTCTTCTCAGTCTGCGTTCCTTTGATGGACATCACCTTGTCCTCCTTCCTGTCTCGCGAGTCTTTGGCCCGGTCGGATGCTATGCTACGCTTTTCTATCCAGTATGTGCCGCCAGATCCTGGGCTACGCCTTCAATGTACGTGCGCCTACGACCATTCCCTCTGCAGCTGCACCCGGTCCTCTGGGGACAACTACGCAGAATACCATTAGAAGGGAATAGATGAATGCAGTTTTGCGGCTCCCGGTTGCGGAAAAGATGGGAGCCGAAACGGCGGGCCCTAAGCGCAGAGATCGTCGACGGACGACAGCAGACCGGCAACCTCCGCGCACAAGCCCTCGAATTTACGGCTGGTGATGCCGAGGCGCTTGCAGGCGCCAGAATCTGCGGCCAGATTCAGGCCTTCGTTCCCCAGGCCGAATCCGATGGTCTTGGCTACCAGGTTGCCGATCTGGACCACGTCGATAACTGCATCTTTGTCGTCCCCAATATCGTGGTGGCGCGTGATGGCGTTGCTGATAGTCTCGCCTAGGTTCCAGCGTGCCGCGATAATGCCCCCCACGGACGCGTGCGTGAAGCCAAGCACTTCCAGCTCGGCCTGGTGGTGAGTCATCGAGTGCTCGGCGACGAGCTTCTGGATCGATTTTTGCACTGGCGCCTTCAGGTACCGGGCTAGAATCAACTTGCCGATATCGTGTAGCAAGGCGGCGGTAAAGGAGATGGGCGGAATCTTGTCGCCATGCTGCCGCATGAGCAACTCGGCTGCGAGAGATGCGGCCACGGAGTGCTTCCAGATCTCATCTTCCCCGAGGCCGTACTCAGGGACAGCGGTGCTCATCTGATCTTGCACTTGCGCACTGACCGCGATCTTGAGCAATGTCCCCAATCCCAGGCGCACGACGGCATCTTTGACGCTGCGGATACGAAAGCGGGCGCCGGCCATTGGTGAGTTGGCGTAGCGCAACACGCGTGCCGTGAGTGCTTGGTCGTAGCGAATCGTGTCGATGATCAAGCTGGCTTCGACATTCTCGTCCGCAGCGAACATAGCCAACTTCGCCGCTGCCGCCGGCAGTGGCGCCAAGTCCTGCACCTCTGCCGCTAACTCTTCGAGAGTGATCACAATTCGATCTCCCGTGTCTGGGCAATCATCCAGGTTCCCGCGGCATCCACTTCGCGCTGAGGGCGCCCGAGGTTCGCCTAGTGTCCTCAAAACTTGAAGGCTATCCTCGCCTTCTTCACGGTCACCTCAAGATCTGTTCGCATTCTGTTCAGATGTTCGGCGGTGATGTGCAGGATCATTGCAGCCGGCAGCCTAGCTAGATCAAGCTTTTGCGAATGCCGGGCGCCATAGCCCATCTCCCGGGCTGTGCTGTTCGCGAGACTCACGATCATAATTGCCGGGTCCGTGCGTGTGGTGAACCTGGTGTTCTCATGTAGCTCGGCAACATCGATAAACTCCTGTCCGAGACCCGCGCTCTCAAGCACCGTTCCACCGAAGGTCGTATGCAACTCCTCGATCACCTGGTCAATGTGCTTCGCAGCCAGTTCTCTATGCCGGAGTCCTGTCTTGCTCAGTCCGTTGATTAGAACGACCTTGCCGATGTCATGAATCAAACCCATCAGGAACAGTTTCTCCACGTCCGGGAAACGCGTTAGCACACCGATCTGCCGGGAACCGTAGGCAACAGCCAGG
>JAGMDA010000348.1 GCA_023128935.1 Candidatus Eiseniibacteriota bacterium
ACCAGTTCTCCCAGAGGCCGAACGCTAGCGCTCACCAGCGGGACGCGTAGCGGACCGTCTGGCGGAGCGCGTTGTTCGGCGACCCATCAGTACCCACTTCATCGACAGTTCCTTTTGGCGAATGGCACAGTCACGGAGATAAAGGTTGATGAGGTTTTGGTAGGGGAGGCCGGTCTTGACTGCCAGGGCCTTGAAGTACTCAACCGTGTCTCGGTCGAGACGGATCGTCACAGACTGCTTGAGGAACTTCACATAAGGATTCCGCCGTGATTTCATCTTCGAGAAGTCATAGTGTGCTCTCATAGCGTCAACTCCAATAGTCCTTCTGTTCACTCCTGTCTGCCTTCCGCGCTGAGATAACCCTGACAACCATCTCCGATTCGCGGTAGCAATGGCACACAACCAAGACCCGCAGCTGGGAGCTTATGCCCAAAAGAATGAACCGATCTTCTGTCCCGGAATGGTCGGGGTCGAAGTAGACCTTCGCGTTCGTGTCGAGGAACGCAGTCTGGGCCTCCTCAAAGGAAATCCCATGCTTTGCGCGGTTGGTTCGGTTCTTTCTGGGATCCCAGACGAAACGAAGACTCTTCATACATACACCGTACGTACTACGACACTGTCTGTCAAGATCCTATTTGTTCGCCGAACGCCCAGCATCAGCGGTGGAGCGAAGCGACATCCGCTGAATGCCATTGTTCGACCGCAACACCCGGACTATCCCGTTCGGTCTAGTTCCTCGCGAAGGATCCGACGAAGCGTTCGAGCGTCCACCGCCTTCCTCGCTTTACCCAAGTACAGACGGAGCGCTTCGTTCATGAGTGTCTGGTATCCGCGGCCCAGGTCGTCCGCGCGATCCCGGAATTCTTCGAGCACATCGTTATCTATGAAGATCGTAATCCGGGTCTTCTTCCCCGGGCGCAATACTGCGCCCCGGCGGCCTTTGCTGAAGTCATACTCCTTCTTCATATTGAATACGCTCCTTCCGCATGGCTCGGCGTGCGGAGATCATCCGCAAGTTGCTTTCTCGATGAGTGTAGAGCACAACCAGGATCTGACCGAGGAAGTCCACCCCAATCGAGATGTATCGGTGCTCCCCCGCCGCTGAAGGGTCCTCCAGCGTAATCGCCAGGGGGTCGAGCAAAACCCCCTCGGCATCCGAGAAATGGACCCCGTGCTTCTGCAGGTTGGCCCTGGCTTTTACCGGATCCCAGATCACCCGCATATATGCATCCTATACATATTATCGACCAATGTCAAGCGATCACTCTTGCGGTCGAACGTTTGCATAACCTGCGGGGCAGGCTGGCGCGGGCCGTGCGAAAGCACGGGACGTGACAGCCTGAACCGACAGGTTCATGCAGCTGTTATCTGCCTGGGACACCATGTGGAATGTACCATCCCAATTACCACTGGACTGGTGCCCTATCCTTCCACGGCTTCGGGAAGGGCGCGCTCGAACCAGGTCAGTATGCTGCCCGCTGCCTTTCTCGCGTCAATTGCTTCCTCGACCGTGGGCATCCAGTCTGCATCAGGATACCTGACATCAACAGCATAGGGCTGCAAGATCAGGAGCGCTTCGCGCAGTTCCTTGATGTCTGGCGATTGGGTCAAGATCCTCGAATAGAGGTCTATCAAATCATGTGTGCGTGGAGGAGGGATGCTCTTTCCGACCAGGAATCCTTTGAGGAGCTTCTCGGCGGCCTGCTGACAATGGAAGCAGACCGTGTCGGCAGGAACCTGAGCGGCCACCAGATTGTTGTCTGCATGGAGAAGGTCATTGCGAGCCTTCTGGACCCACTGCTTTGCAAGGTCAAGATCGGCGTTCATATAGAACCTTGCCTTCGCGGAGTGCATTTGCAATGAAGGAGAGATCTGACCGCAGACCCCGCTCGATTTCTTCAGGCGTATAGACGATCAGGTCCATGGAAAACGGATAGGGATCGAACATGCGATACAGTTGCCTACTGCGTTGATGTCTGGGCAAACTAGACCGAGCGACGATGAGGAAGTCGACATCGCTGTCCTCACGGGCGTCGCCCCTTGCATGTGAACCAAACAGGACGACCTGATCAGCGTCGATGGCTGTCGCGATCCGTTCCGCGACAAGTCGGATGTCAGCGAAATCAACCATGCCAGCATCCTATCATTCCCTGGCTTCCGTGGCAATCAGGGGTGGGTTCACCAGGTCCTATCTCATTGCATCAATGAATGTTGGGAGATTCAGTGCGGCTGGGGCATGAACTGTCGTGAGCCAGCACGCGTCTGCGGCAGCCAGATAACGTACTGCTCAGCGGTGGGCTGGCCTGGCGCGGGCCCTGCCGCGCAGGGCACGTGACAGGACAGATCCATCCGCTGCAGCAGATGGTTATGTGTCGTTTACATTCACCTCGCCCGTTCCCTCCACTCCTTCATGAACTTGGCAACCCATCTCTCAAGACGACCAGTGGCATTATCCGCGCCGATTGCCCGACCATCTGGAAGAATCACTGTGGCACATTCATCAGTTAGATAGCGAAAGGTCTTCTCGCTATCCATGTAGACCAAACCAGTCGACTCGATGGACTGAATAAAGGTGTCCAAATGGATGTCATGAGAGTCAAGGTAGGAGCGCAAAGCCGGATTGTCCAGTGCGATCTCCCCGTCCTCCCCGAGGATCCGGAAGAATGCCCATTGATGCTGTGTGAGTTCAACGGGCTCCCAAGGCGCTGTGCCTGGGTTCGCGTCAAGGTCGTTCCGGTCCATTGCAACGGTATTGTAAGCCCAACCCCTAGTCTCGCCTGCTGTCACTGGCGTCGCTTGGAGGAGAGGATTCATTACCTCCACTTCCAGGTCCTCGCCAAACAATTCAGATCCGAGGCCATGACGATATGAGAGACGCGTCCAAAGCAATTCCAGCAGGAGTTCAATCGACCGACCTTTCACGGAAGCCATCAGGGACCACGTGTCATTGGCCATGGGAGAGCTGAGAGGCATGCCGTCAATCTTGGCTATGGCAATATCCCGGCATAGCACAAGGTTGGGCAATGCGCCCGGTCCAAATCCCGTTACGGGAGAACCGCCTGAGGTAGGGATGCTTCGCTGTACGAGGCGAATGAAAGCCTGCCGCAAGGTTCGTTCGGTCGCGAATCCGAAGTATCCAAGGATTATCCTCAGGGGACACAGGGCATTCAACAGCAAGGCATAGTACACCATCTCGTCGACGAATGGCAGTGTGATGCGCTCTCTTCTCTTCGGCAGCTCCTGACGTAGGATCTGTCGATATGCATCGCGGAACAGTCGCAGCGAAGCATCACCTGCATCAGCGAGGCCCACTACGCTTCTCATTACGTCGTGGGCCGAAGCAAGATCATTGGCGTAAAGGTTCTTCTTGACCTCTATTGTCGCCACAACTTGGTTGGCGGGGTAAATGAAGTGATCAGTGTGTGGCAGGCGTTTGCCTTCGCCTTCGACAATCATACAATCGATTTGCTTGGACAGTTGACCAGTCTTTCCCTGGATTTTCCCGTCGACGATCCGCAGGTCCAATCCATCGAAGACTGCGCGGCCCAGTAATTCCTTGGTTAGGCCCTCGTACATGTCGCCTATCATTTGAGGATGTCCCGGATCAGGAGCAGTAGACAACAACTCAAGCTCCTTGTCCTTGAGTGCAGTCAGAAGCTCGGATACAGTCCGGATCACATTCCCCTCCAGCACCACATAACGCCAAAATGAGCTGCCACAAAAGCCGCCTTAAGCCTTTGAATTCACCTAAAATCCGCTCGGCTTTTGTGGTCAGCTCCATTTTATTGTTCAAGTAAGCCGCTTCGCGGCAGCATCCGCCCGATAGGATAGGTGATACTCCTTCCGAGACCCTGAGCTGTCACGCTCAGGCATTTGTACCACCAAACGACAGGAGGAGTATCATGTCAGACCTTCGTGAACGGATGATGAACGACATGCAGCTGCATGGCTACGCAAAACGTACCCACCAAGCCTACATCAGAACCGTCAGGCAGCTACAGCAGTTCTACAACCTGTCCCCGGAAGCAATCTCAGAGGAACAACTCCGAGACTACTTCATCCACCGCAAGAACGTCTCCCACTGGTCGGCAAGCACTATGAGGATCGCCTACAGCGGGATCAAGTTCTTCTACACCTACACCCTCAAACGAGACTGGGGCATCCTGCTGCTGGTCCGCGCTGAGACCGAACGTAAACTCCCGACAGTGCTGACCATCGACGAGGTCCGTTTGATCCTGCATGCCGTGAACACCCCACACAACAAGACCTACCTCACCCTGGTCTACTCCTGCGGTCTGCGCCTGCAAGAGGCTCTGCACCTGCAGGTTGCTGATGTCGACGGCAACCGCAAGCTGATTCATGTCCGCCTGGGAAAAGGAGGCAAAGACCGCTACGTCCCCTTGCCCGACAGCACGCTCAAGGTGCTCAGAAAGTACTGGAAAACACATCGCAACGAAACATGGATATTCCCCAGGATCGGTCGCAGCGGAAAGGAAGGTCCCTCGGCAACTGTGCCGATGAGCAAAGCCACGGTGCAGGGAGCTCTGCGACGCGTTCTCAAAGAACTGCCGACCATAGCCAAGCCGGTCGGCGTGCATACGTTTAGGCATTCCTACGCCACTCACCTGCTGGAAGCTGGAGTAAACATCCGGCTGGTCCAGCAGTACCTCGGCCACGCCTCGCTGGCCAGCACCATGATCTATGCCCATGTCACGCGTGTCGGACAACAGGACGCCTGCGAGCGGATCAATCGCCTGATGAGCGGGGTGCAGTCATGAGTGCCATACAATCGATCTTTCAGCGCTACGCAGGGCAATACCTCGAGCGCTACGGCCACGCCATGCCCGCAGTTCATCGGAAGGTCATCCACGCCATCGACAGCTGCCGAAGTGGTGACTTCGGCTCTCATCTCTACAAATGCCAAGCGTGCGGACTTGTCCATAAGGTGCCGTGCTCGTGTGGCAATCGGCATTGTCCAACCTGTCAGAACGAGAAAGCCTCCCTGTGGCTGAGCAAGCAGATGAGCAACCTGCTGCCCTGTCCCTACTTCATGATCACCTTCACCGTGCCGCAAGAGCTGCGCGGTTTCATCAGATCGAATCAGAGAATCGCCTGTGGCGCCATGTTCGATGCCGCTGCCGGAGCGTTGAGAAAGCTCGCACGTGACCGGCGTTTCGTCGGCGCGGACCAGATCGGCGCCTTCGGCGTTCTGCACACCTGGGGACGCGTGCTGAACTACCATCCCCATATCCATTTCATCGTGCCAGCAGGGGGTCTGTCCAGGGACAGGGAACGATGGCTACGCTCGAGACCGGACTTC